>JAHFPK010000102.1:7901-8719 GCA_023266715.1 Hyphomicrobiales bacterium
AATGTCATCAACGGGCAGATGAAGGGTTTCGAGAATGAGAAAAGCCGCTTCGTCCAAAGCGTTTGAAGCACCATGGCCATGGGCGAGTTTGGCCTCGCGGAAACGGCTGACGGCAAAACGCAGGTAGTCGCGGATTGTGGTGAAGTGACTTGTCGTCATGGGCTCTTTCTGTATTCACGCGCCATCATGACGACGAGGAATAGGGCAAAGATCAGTGCCATGGAATAGGGCAGGCCGTCGGGCCCAAAGCCTTGCATTGACCAGCCGGCAACGAGCGAGCCAAGCAAAGCTCCAGTGCCCCAGGTGGTTGAAATTGACGCCATTCCGGTGACGAGCTCGTGTCCCGAGAAGCGCTCGCCCAATTCTGCCAGCGAGACCGTGTAGATGCCTGCCGAGGCGGCGCCCGCGATTGTCAACAGTGGCCAGAAAACCCAGGTTCCAAATGACAGGGGGAGCAAAGCGCTTGCCGTTGCCGTGACAATTCCGCAGCCTGCCATCACCCAGCGCTTCCTGAAATGATCGGCCAGCCAACCTACAGGAAATTGCAGTACGACATTGCCCGCGATGAAGGCTGTGAGAGCAAGGGAAGCAGTCGCCTGGTCCATTCCTTTTTTCACGCCGTAAACCGGAAGGAAGCTGAGGTTAGCCGCATCGATAATGGCAAACATTAGTACCGCTATCAGAATGATGGGACCCTTGCGCACGAAACCGATAACTGAAAGTGGGGCCTCATCCTTGTCATCAATGCCTTCATCCCTGACGAAGAAAATGGGCACGGTGGCAAAGGCCAGAAGGAGAGCCCCGATGACAAAAGGCAG
>JAHFPK010000103.1 GCA_023266715.1 Hyphomicrobiales bacterium
CGCTTGAGCAGATGCCGATCTATGATGTGGCGATGAAATACCAGTCCACCGGCACGCCGCTCGTCATTTTTGCGGGCAAGGAATATGGCACCGGTTCATCACGCGACTGGGCGGCGAAGGGCACGAAACTCCTGGGCGTCCGAGCCGTGATCGCGCAAAGCTTTGAACGCATTCACCGTTCCAACCTGATCGGCATGGGGGTTGTGCCCCTGCAGTTCATGGATGGTGAAAGCTGGCAGACCCTGGGCCTCATCGGCGATGAAACCATCACCATCAACGGGCTGGCGGAAGGCCTGAAGCCGCGTTCCACGATTTCGGTTGAGATCACGCGGGCCGATGGTGCAGTATTGGCCGTGGCTGCGCAGTGCCGGATCGATACATTGGACGAACTTGATTACTTCATGAATGGGGGCATCATGCCCTATGTTTTGCGGAATCTCGCCAAAGCGGCCTAAGGGCCACATTCGGAACAAATTAGCCTGTATCCTCGTTTGAGTGCGGTGCGTTAACAAGGAGTACGATGATGACTTATGTTGATGGGTTTGTAGTTCCCGTTCCCAAGAAGAATCTGGCGGCCTATCGCAAAATGGCGAACAAAGCTGGAAAGACCTGGATGAAATATGGCGCGCTTTCCTACATGGAAACCGTTGCGGATGATGTGAAACCCGGAAAGACCACTTCATTCCCGCAAAGCGTCAAGCTGAAAGAGGGGGAGACAGTGATTTTTTCGTGGATCACCTACAAGTCGCGAAAACACCGGGACCAGGTGAATGCGAAAGTCATGAAGGACCCCTTCATGGCCAGCTTTGACGTCAAGACTGCTCCCTTCGATGGGAAGCGGATGTTTTGGGGCGGTTTTAAGAAATTGGTAGCCATGTAGGACTGGTCTTCCCACAAAATTCAAACAAAGATGTGATGGGGCCTCACCGGCTTGTGAGTGGCCAGTTGGGGCATTAGCCGTTACATTCGGCCAATGATACATGCGCTTTCCCGTCGAAATGCCTTGGCCCTTGGTGCAGCCGCGATTGTTGCAAAGTCCGGCATAGCCGCGGCTCACCGTCCCGTCATTGTTGAATTGTTCACCAGCCAGGGCTGCTCGTCCTGCCCGCCGGCTGATGCCTATCTGGAAACATTGAAGGGCAGGCCCGACGTTGTGGCGCTGTCCTATCATGTGGATTATTGGGACTATCTGGGCTGGCGCGATACGCTCGGCAGCGCAGAATATTCGCAGCGGCAGTATGATTACGCAAAATCGCGCGGTGACAAAAATATCTATACGCCGCAAACGATCATCAATGGCAGCAAGCATTTTGTGGGAAGCCAGCGTTCATTGGTTTCCGGCGGCATTGATGCTGCACGCATTGAAGGCGCAGTGCGCCGGGTTGACGTCGAGATGTCGGAGAACAAGACGGATGTGATGATCAACGTCGGTGCGGGCGAACCCACGAAGGAGGCAACCCTGTGGCTCATGGCCTTTGCTCCCGTCATTTCCACCGAGATCAAGAAAGGTGAGAATGCCGGAAGCACCATCGCCTATTACAATGTGGTGCGGAAAATGGTGCCCGCCGGCATGTGGCACGGCGAGGCGGCGAAAATTGTCCTGCCGCGGAGCAGTGTGATCCCTGAGGATTGCAAGGGCTGGGTGGCGCTGTTGCAGGAGGGAAAGGTTGGGCCGGTGATTGGCGCCGCAACGGGGGGCGTTGCGAGCAGCGCCTGATTATCTTGCCACCTTGTATCTCAGATGGGTGATGTGGGGCGAATTGACGGCGCGGTCACAGGTGAGTTCAATGGGCGTCGAGCCGATGTGGTCAAAGAGGCGGCTTCCTTTCCCAAGCAGGACTGGAACAAGCTGGATGTAAATTTCGTCGGCGAGCCCTTCGTCCAGGAGTTGCTGGGCAACGCTTGCCCCCATCACAATGACAACTTTCCGGGCAGCAGCGGCCTTGGCCTGTTCGAGCGCGCTGTTGATGCCCTCACTGACAAAGGTGAAGGTCGCACTTTTCATAATCAGGTTGTCGCGCTTTTCGTGGGTGAGCACAAAGCTCGGCGCGGGGTAGGGCGTATCTCTCCAATGCTGCAGCCCCACGTCAAAAGTACGCTTGCCCAGGATGACGGCTCCAACCTTTGCCAGGAGTTCCCTCGCCATTCCCAAATCAATGCTGTTTTCGGGGCCGGCATGGAACATCCACCGATGGAGCCGGTCGCCGCCAATGCCCATGGCATGGTCCATGCTGATGTCCGGCCCGGTAACGAATCCGTCCAGCGACATTGAAAACGTCAATACGACCTTCGCCATGCACTTCTCCTGAACCAGCCCGGAAATTTATCACACCAGGCTCGCGCGGAGACAAGCAGGAGATTGCAGGGAGAAACGTAACCCATCACGAAAATCGGACCTTTGATCACGAAATTGTTTTTAACGCTTTTGCAACTGTGTTTTTGCCGACCCCGTTCCTGTCAGTGTTGGTCAATCAACAAAATCAAACAGGAGATTCCCATGATTAAATCATCCCTCATTGCACTTTCGCTTACCCTCGGACTTGGTGCCTCGTCCGCCTTTGCCGGCATGATGGTTGGCGGCGCAGAAATGTTCCCCGCCAAGAATATCATTGAAAATGCCGTAAACTCCAAGGATCACACCACGCTAGTGGCCGCTGTCAAGGCCGCCGGCCTGGTTGAAACCCTGCAGAGCGATGGCCCGTTCACCGTATTTGCCCCCACCAACGAAGCCTTCGCGGCACTGCCTGCCGGCACCGTTGAAGGCCTTCTGAAACCGGAAGCCAAGGCAACCTTGACGAAGGTCCTCACCTGCCATGTGGTCGGCGCCAAGGCGATGTCCGATGTTGTCATGAAAATGGTGAAGGATGATGGTGGCATGCACAAGGTGAAAACCGTTGGCGGCTGCGAACTCGTGCTGAAGCTTGATGGCGACAAGGTTACGGTGACCGATGAATCCGGCGGCGTTGCGAATGTCACCATTGCAGACGTTGAGCAATCAAATGGCGTAATCCATGTGATTGACAAGGTTCTCTTGCCGAAGATGTAAACGCGGCGACAGGAGGAGCAGGACCGGATATTTCCTCGTCCGGTCCTGCTTTATTTACTATGCGGCCTTTTTCAAAAGCCCGCGGTTGATCAGGCATTCGGCGATCTGCACAGTGTTCAATGCGGCACCCTTGCGCAGATTGTCGGAAACAACCCATAGATTGATGCCGTTCTCGATGGTTGAATCCTCGCGGATACGGCTGATGAAGGTGGCGAAATCGCCGACGCATTCAACCGGCGTGACGTAGCCGCCATCTTCGCGCTTATCAACCACCATGCAGCCCGGCGCTTCACGCAGGATCTCGCGCACTTCCTCGGCGGAAATCGGCTTTTCGAACTCGATGTTAACGGCTTCCGAATGGCCCACGAACACGGGCACGCGCACGCAGGTTGCGGTCAACTTGATCTTGAGATCGAGAATCTTCTTGGTCTCGACCACCATCTTCCATTCTTCCTTGGTCTCGCCTGAATCCATGAATACGTCGATATGGGGGATGACATTGAAGGCGATCTGCTTGGTGAATTTCTTGGGCGTTGGCGAATCAGTGACGAAGATGCCCTTGGTCTGATTCCACAATTCGTCCAGGCCTTCCTTGCCGGCACCGGACACGGATTGGTACGTGGCTACAACCACGCGCTTGATCCTGGCCACATCATGCAAAGGCTTGAGAGCCACCACGAGTTGGGCGGTTGAACAATTGGGATTGGCTATAATGTTGCGGCGCTTGTTGCGCGCCATATATTCAACTAGGGCAGGCGCGTTCACTTCGGGAACGATCAAGGGCACTTCTGGGTCATAGCGCCAGCAGGAGGAATTGTCGATGACTATGGGGCCAAGCGCGCCAATGCGCGGCGACCATTCCTTGGAGACGGCCGAGCCCGCCGACATCAGCACGAAATCGACCTGGGAGAAATCGAACTGCTCCAGATCCTTGCACTTCAAGGTTTTGTCGCCAAAGGAAACTTCCACGCCCATAGAGCGGCGCGATGCTATGGCAAAGCACTTGTCAACCGGGAACTCGCGTTCGGCCAGAATATTCAGCATTTCGCGGCCCACATTGCCCGTGGCGCCTACGACTGCAACCTTATAACCCATGGAAATCTCCTTAAAGTAATCTCTAATCCGCCCGCTCTGGAGCCTTTAGGCTCCGCTTTCGGCAAAAGGGGGTTCGGCCAGCACCCCCGAGAGCGATCAGGCCGAGGGATGAGGCTAAAGGGTTTTTTTAGTCGGTTTTTTGAAAGTGGTGAAAAGGCATGCCCGACCGCTGATTGCGGGGGCAATCCGGTCTGAACGCATCGCTGAAACGGCGATATTCATAAGTGGCCCTTGTTTTCAAATCTGGGCGGTTTCTAGCAGGTCCCGCTTTCCTGTCAACCGTTAGCGCGTGATCAGGTTAAGTGGGCACCGGTAAACCGCCCGATCACGTGGCTCACATTGAATCTTGCCGAATTGGGGGTTGGCACGGCCGTCGGTCTTGGCTAATTAGCGTCCAGCGACCAAAGATGTTCTATATGCGGAGAGGTGGCAGAGTGGTCGATCGCGTCGCACTCGAAATGCGAAGTACGCGCAAGCGTACCGGGGGTTCGAATCCCTCCCTCTCCGCCAATATTTTCACCTATATAATTGAAATTATTTAGTTATTTCAAAAAGTATAATCGGCTGCCCCACTATGTGCCCTGCCAGCTGACTCGTTGCGGCCTCACTTGACGCTTGGCTTTGAAGCCACCTGTTGCGCTGCCTGCACCTCATTGGCTCTTCCCTGGAATTTTTCAGATGCACATGCTGGCTATCGCCGTTTCAGTGTTGCGTTCGACGCTCTCAATCCGCATGATTTCGCTCTGTGAGAGGTTAAAAGCGCTCATGACACCGCTGGGTTAGGGATACTCTTCCATAACTTGAGCGCTAGTCGTCTTTGGGTTTCTCATCCGTACTACCGGGGAGGAGTGGGGCCGCGACCTGCGCAATTGCTTCAACTGCGCGCCGCACGATTCCTTTGCCGGCTTTTGTCGCCGCGGCGGTCTTCCGGCGAGCCGACTTTACGACCGCGCGAACGGTTTTTCCGACTGTCTTAGCTCTGCGAATTTGTTTTTTGGCTACCTTCCTGGCGCTAACCTTTTTCTTCGCAGGCTTCTTGGCGCTGGCTTTCCTTTTCGCGGTTCGTTTTGCTTTGCGGGCCATAATCTGTTCCTTTGCATTGATGCTTCTCAGCACTAACTCCTGAGGTTGCCGAAGACATGGAGCTGCAGACAACGCTGCAACGTTATCATGAGATTATGGGGCCGACGATATCTAATTCATGTCCAAAGCTGAAGGAAAACCGAGGCAAACAAGCCGGGTTTTTCATTCCGTCAATCATTTGCCGGAAGCCGGGAAATGATGCTATGTTTTTGGCGCGGCGAAAGCCACGACGGCCAGCAATTTGTGACAGCAGGAGGTAATAATGACACATGTTTTTTTGCGGCGCGCACTTGCCTTGCCGCCTATAGCCATGGTTGGCTCTATGATTTGCTTAGCTTCCGTTGCGATGGGTGCGTCCATGAGCATAAACCTCGTGGAAAGAGCGACGACTGACGCCGTGACCGATACCGGAGCAAAAGACGATAGCGCTGGCGACATCCTGACTTTTGCCAACGAACTCTATGATGAGGCTAATACGGCCAAGGCCGGGGACGACAACGGGTGGTGCATTCGCACCGTGCCAGCCAAAGCCTGGGAATGTGTCGCGACTGTAACGCTTGCTGACGGACAGTTGACAGTTGAAGGCCCATTTCTCGATGGCAAGGACTCCGTTTGGGCGGTGACCGGAGGGACCGGAAAATATATGTCCACACGGGGCGATATGCAGCTTCACGCGCGCAATGCCGAAGGTTCCGAATATGATTTCAAGTTTAATCTGACTGAATGATAACTCGGTGAATATGTGCCCCGGCGGGAAACTGCCGGGCTTTTCTTTGCTGAAAATCAGTAAACTTTTAGGTTTTCCGTACGGATTCTTTTAACCAAATTATTTGAGTCCATAGTAATTTTCTGCGCAGAGGGGCATACTGAGCAACATGTTGGACGTTGTCTCTCATATCGATCATCGCAGGCATCCTCGCCACAGGGTCCTCAAAGAAGGCAAGATCATATCTTCCAACACTCATGGTATCATCGATGTGACAATCCGCGACTTGAGTGTTGGAGGTGCCCGCGTCCAGATACCAGAGAATACCGACTTTCCAGAGCCGTTCAGCCTCCTGGTAACATCAGAGGCAATACTCTATCCAGCAATAGCGAAGTGGAGGAACGGAGAAATGATGGGCGTCGCATTTGTAGACGAACCGCACCACACGTCCGTGCTCAATTTCAAGAAAACGCACTGACGATAACGAGTCTAGCGGTTCCCCATCATTTTCAGTTCAAACTTCCGGGTCTATTACGCTTCGCCACTTCATATCTGAAAAGATCTCATGAATCTGGAGCTGACACCGAAGATCGACAAAGCGGCCAAAAATGTCGGGCGACAATGCCGGGTGACGTGGGCAACTTCCCTATAGGCATGTGCTTGTTAGAGAAGCACTAAGCGGCTGCTTTACAACTGCTTTTTAGCCTACGATTTTCCATCGCTCGCTTGTCCATCTCGACTCGCTCCATTTCGATGAGCCTATAGACATGGGACATTGAAAGGCTTGCAGGTTGCTCTTCTTTTCGGTCATTCATTGTCATTTGAAGGAAATTTCGCCGCAGTAATTCGATTGCACCGGCCATAGCATTGCGCAAATGAACCAGACATGAATACTCAATGGGCCTTTAGACGTTGAACCCGATTCCCTGGGCAAAACTTAGACATGAAGAAGGAAGATTGTTGATTTGCCGCCTGACCGGTCATCTCGCCCGCTGCTGAAAATTGGCGGGGCTTTTCCGCTTCGCCAGGGGAAGCGCTCAAACTGCAAAGGCCATTACCGAATGGCTCCCTGCAAATCGCGGCAAGATGTTCAAAGGAGGATGAAGCTTAGTTAGGTTACATAGGAACTCCCAAGGGCACACAAACTGGCGCCCTTGGAAGCATCCTCTGATTAGTAGTGGTGACGGACAATTACCCAACCAACGACGCCGCCGACGATAGCGCCAACAGGTCCAGCTACCACGGCCCCAGTGGCAACACCGGCTCCAACGCCGATAAGTTCTGCATCCTTCATGTGAAGACGCTTTGAGTGGGCCGAAGCGGCCATGGGTGCCAGCACCAATGCAGCGCACAGGGCCACAATACCTGCAACTTTTTTCATGCTTATTCCTTTTCTCAAAGAGGAACGTTGTTCGGACTTTGGAGAGATTTCCCCAAAGCCTTCTGAAAAGTCGGGTATTTTAGGAGAAAAGTCAAACCCCGCTCGACTGAGGGCCTAATCGGCGATGGAAAGAAAGCGGCTAAGTGCGCGGTTTAATCCAGGCATTGGTGAACTGCTGCGGACGCCCATAAACGATAGTTAGACGATCTTCGTCTCCGCCATAAAAATGCAAACCATTGAATTAATTTCGCAAATTATGCAGCAACAGAATGTTGCCCTGTCCGTGGCCTATTGAAGTTTGGAAGGCTTGACCACTTGATATGCCAGCGTCGGCGGACCCAACAAGGCCCTTGTGTGAACCGATCCATCATTCTGAGGCGACTGACAGACGATGACTTGAGCCTTTTCCGGGTCAGATGCCTTTGGAAGCATATTGGGCGGGTAGGTTACTCCTATTCGACTCATGTTCACAAACCTGTATAGTGAGCGCTCCACGGATCGAGACAAGAATCACATGGCCGCTGAGCAATACTTCATTGTACTTCACAACAATGAATGGAAGATTAGCTTTAAGGACAAACACTACGGACCCTATGCCACCCAGCTTGAGGCAATTGAGGCCGCGGTAGATGCGGCCTATGCCATGGGCGAAATCGGGATTGATGCCCAGGTTCTGGTTCAGGAGTCAGAGCATGAACTCAGGACTGAATGGACCTACGATCAAAACTTCAGTACCTTGAGGCGGTAAAGAGGCGGATCCCCACACGCTAGGGGGGCGCGGTAGTCCAAGCCGATTGCGTTCATCAACACTCCTGCACCTGCAACCTTTTGTGCCAATTTCTTGTTCATTACGGCACTCAATGCGGTGCTGAGGGTGGGCTTGGTGTGCAAAAGGCGGTGCAGTGCCTTCGTATTCCACACAAAATATACACTGCCTGGCTCCAATATCACCGTTGCAGTTGCCGGGCGCGAAAGAAGAAAGGCAATTTCCCCCATAAATGTCCTCGATTCAGACGGCGCCCACTGTCCGCCTTTCTCTATTGTGAGGTTACCATCAAGAATGAAATAGAGATCGTCCGGCTGCTTATTCTCCCTGGTAATGACGGTGGGCGATGTTGCCGAGTCCTGCCTGCCTAGCTTCAAAAGCTGGCGGAATTGACCCGGCGCCAGTTTGTCCAGAGGCCGGCCATTTCTGCTGCGAACACTTGGGCTGGATGAATTGAAGCAGGTATTTCGTTGCCATTCGTCGCTTGGCTAGTCGCGGCCTATCTATCGGAACGTCCCAGAACATCGAGGATTTCGGAGATTTTTTTGCGCTGTTCGTTTTTGTTGCCGCTGGTGATGGCATGTTCAACGCAATGGCTTACGTGATCGCGAAGAACCTCTTCTTCGGCGCGGCGGAGTGC
>JAHFPK010000404.1 GCA_023266715.1 Hyphomicrobiales bacterium
ATACGGTCATCTTGTCCAATGGGATGCCGTCAAAAAGCGTGCGCATGTCATAGATGGAATCAATCGCCACGCCCGCCATGCCGACATCGCCCGCCACGCGCGGATGATCTGAGTCATAGCCCCGGTGCGTGGCCAGATCGAAGGCAATGGAAAGTCCCATCTGGCCCGCCGCGAGATTACGGCGATAGAAGGCGTTTGAATCTTCCGCCGTTGAAAACCCCGCGTATTGCCGGATGGTCCAGGGCTGCGTTGTGTACATGGTGGGATAGGGGCCACGCAGGAATGGCGCGATGCCGGGATAGGATTCCATGTAACCCTGCGTGTCCTCAGCACTGTAGAATGGCTTGACCGCGATACCTTCGGGCGTCACCCAAGGCTCGTCCGAAAATTCCGGGATGCGGCTCATGGAAAGAACTCCACGGCTGCTTCAAATTCCTTCGGAAGGTGATGACTGTTCGTGCCGATGATCGGATCACTGTTCTTGTTTTTGGAATCAAACTCCGGCAGGTTCCCCGTCTTCTCGATGCCCTGAAAAATCGTCCAGGCGCGCTCGCACAATTCGTCGGTGAGATGTTCCACATAGCCCGAACCCGAAGCCGGATCGGCCACGCACCAGAGATGGGATTCTTCCAGGAGAATGAGCTGCGTATTGCGCGCCATGCGCCGCGCAAATGCATCGGGCAGACCTTGTGCAATGGAAAAAGGCAGAACCGTGAACGTATCCGTGCCCCCAAGACCTGCACCAAATACCGCAGCCGTCGCACGCAGGATATTTGTATGGGGATCAAGCCGCGCCATCATGCGCCGCGATGTTTCACCGTGCAGGCACAAGGGTTGAAATGCAATCCCGCTTGCTTCCAGCACCCGTGCCCACAACAGCCGAATGGCTCGAAACTTTGCGAGGCTCAGGAACATATCCTGATTGGCAACCAGCGTTGCGCCCACAACTGTTTCCGGCGACAGGTGATCCAGTTTTCTCAGCGCAGCAACAATCTTGGCCAACACGCAAGCCAGCTCCTGCGCCTCGCTCGCCCTTTGTTCGTGGAATGCGCGGCCATCCGCTTCGAGAAACGGCCCCTCGAACCCTTGCTTCAATAAACCGTTCACAAGTCCAGCATCATTCAACCCAAAAGAAACATTCAGCCGCGCCGGATCAATCGGTTGCTTTCCCACATAGGCAGCAAATGCCTTGGCGAGTTCATTGCCACCTTCAAGCCGTGTATGAATCGCATGAAGTGCCACATCCTTCAGAGTCCGCGTGACATCAGCATCTTTCAAAGCGATGGCAAGTCCACGCACGCCATTTTCCAGGTCTTCCAAAGCCTGGGCATTGGCTTTGCTTCCATTGGGATGATCAACCCGTTGCAAAACGGTCCATGGCGCATGAATTGCCCGATCCGACCGCGCTCCGTGAATCTGCTGATACAGCGGTTCAATGCGAATGCCATCCACCGTATGGCTCGCCAGCTTTTTAGCGCTTTCGCCTTGCAGAATAGCGGCCACGCGGGCTCGCCACATATCCATTGTCGCTTCCGGAAAATCATTCATAGGGCAATGCTAGTGCGCAATTCTGCCCTGTCAATCGGCCCTTGAATTAGGTAAATGGGAAGTCAAATCAGGGCTCCATTTCGGGATAAGGATCATCATGAGCGACAACGCAATTTTTCTCGGCAAAAGTGACAAGCGCGAAGAGCTCTTCCTGCCCTTGGCAAATCGCCACGGATTGGTAACGGGTGCCACGGGCACGGGCAAAACCGTCACCTTGCAAATCATGGCCGAGAGCTTCTGCAAGGCTGGCGTTCCGGTTTTTGCCGCCGACGTGAAAGGCGATCTCTCCGGCATTTCGCAAGTCGGAACGCCATTGGATGCCCTCACCGAGCGCGCCCGGAAAATCGGCTTTGACGATTACGGCATGGAAGCCACGCCCACGATCTTCTGGGACCTGTTCGGCGAACAGGGCCATCCCATCCGCACCACCGTGACTGAAATGGGCCCTCTCATGCTGTCGCGCCTCATGGGCCTCACCGAGGCCCAGGAAGGTGCACTCAACATCGCCTTCCGCATTGCCGACAATGAAAATCTTGCTTTGCTCGATCTCAAGGATCTGCGCGCCCTGTTGGCCGATCTCGGTGATCGCGGCAAGGAAATCACCACCCAGTATGGCAATGTGGCGGCACCAACGATTGGCTCCATCCAGCGCCGGCTTGTGGTGATTGAAGAGCAGGGCGGCGACAAATTCTTTGGCGAGCCCGCCCTCGACATCAAGGACCTTATGCGCACCACGCGCGATGGCAGGGGTTACATGAACATCCTCGCCGCCGACAAGCTCATGTCCTCGCCGCAACTCTACGCCACGTTCCTCCTCTGGCTTCTCTCTGAACTTTTTGAGGAAATGCCGGAAGTGGGCGATCCGGAAAAACCAAAGCTGGTTTTCTTTTTTGATGAGGCCCATTTGCTTTTCTCAGACGCG
>JAHFPK010000104.1 GCA_023266715.1 Hyphomicrobiales bacterium
GCGCCGATGACGAAGGTGATGGAGATGGTGCGGTTCACATCGATGCCGAGCAGCGAGGCCATTTTCATATCCTGCTCGCAAGAACGCTGGGCCCGGCCGAGCGAGGTCTGGGTGATGAGTGCGGTGAACACGCCCATCAGGATGAGGGTTGTGAGGATGATGAAGATCTGCATGTTCGACAGGCGGACGATAAATTCGCCCTGGGCGGCGGCGCGGTGCATGATCTCATAGCCGCCGGTGACGATGGGCTGCAGCGGTTTGGGGCGAGCGTCTTGGGAGATGCGGACGAATTCCTGCAACACGATTGACATGCCGATCGCCGAGATCAGCGGTGCTAGCCGGAAGGAACCGCGCAACGGCCGGTAGGC
Organism: Hyphomicrobiales bacterium; assembly: GCA_023266715.1. GTDB lineage: Bacteria > Pseudomonadota > Alphaproteobacteria > Rhizobiales > Aestuariivirgaceae > Aestuariivirga. The sequence continues at coordinate 369 of JAHFPK010000104.1, forward strand.
GACCCGCTCGATGGTCCAATTGTAGGCGGAAGCGATGATCATGGCGATGAACACCACCAGCACCAGCGCCAGGATGATGAGAAACGGGCTGCTGCCGCCGGTGAGGCCGAGCGCCACGATCGCAATTAGCGAGACGAAACCGCCAACCATGAACACGTCGCCATGGGCGAAGTTGATCATGCCGATAATGCCGTAAACCATCGTGTAACCAATGGCGATGAGACCGTAAATTGAGCCGAGTGTGACGCCGTTAATGAGCTGCTGGAGAAAATACTCCATTGGCCCCCCTGTATGTTCATACCCATGTTCGCAGCGCATGCGGCGGCTGCGTTTTCAGAGTCGCTCTTAGAGAATTCCTAATTTTATTACAAGGGAGAATTACAATTTGATTTTCTCTTTAGTTTCATATGCTTCCTAATGATGCAGCGCTGCACAACAATTCAACAGGCTAAAAATTGTGCGCGTAATTGCTTGAAAATTGTGCAAAATTAATAGGTTGGAACCGCACGCTGCGACACCATATATCTCACGTTGCGGTCGGTTTCACCTCGGCACAAATTCAACCTTGACGCTATATCAGATTGATATATATGCGGCGGTCTATATCGATTTGCCATATATCGGATTGTCATAAAAAATGAACGTGAGAACGCTTTGTCTTGGAATTTTGTCTCTGCAGGAGGCCTCGGGCTACGAGATCAAGAAGGATGTCGAAGACGGCCTTTTTAGCCATTTTATTGATGCCAGTTTTGGTTCCATCTACCCCGCCCTCACCCAGCTGACGGCGGAAGGCTATGTCACCGTCCGCGAGGAAGAGCAGACCGGCAAGCCCGATAAGAAAGTCTATGCCATCACCGAGGCCGGAAGGAATGCCCTGGCGCGCGCCATTTCGGTATCGCCCGCCAAGGACAAGTACAAATCCGAGTTCCTTTTTCAGATGCTGCTGCAGGACTATCTGTCACCGGAGATGATGCTGGTGGCCATTCAAAAGCAATTGGATGATCTCAATGAGGATTTGGCCCGTATCGCCGAATGCAGCCATGAAGCCGCCATTGGCCATGGCTCGCATTTTGTGGCCGACTACGGAAACGCCGTGCTGACAGCTGGTGTCAAATGTTTGGAATATAAAAAGGCCGAACTCTTGCAGCAAATGGCTGCACGGGCCGCTGAGTGATTTTGGAGTTCATGTTATGATTCGTCGCATATTCTACTTTCTGCTCGTTACAGTCGTGCTTGGCGGCCTCGCCGGTGGCATTGCCTGGTATGCTTTCGATTTCAAGCCGAAATTCCTGGCCCAAGTCATCATGGGGTCGCCCCAGCCGCCCGAAACTGTGTCAGCGGAAGCGGTGCGCACTGAAAACTGGCAGCCGCAAATCGCCGGCATTGGCACGCTGACTGCGGCCGAAGGCATCGACATCAGCCCGCAAATTGGCGGCGTGATCGAGAAGATCGGCTTCGACTCCGGCCAGGATGTCAAGAAGGGCCAATTGCTGGTGAAGCTCGACACCGAAAGCGAGGAAGCCGATTTGCGCAGCTTCCAGGCCCAGCTTGACAATGCCCAGGATGAACTCACCCGGCGCGAAGGCCTGATGGCCAAGGGCTACGCCGCCGCCACCGAAATTTCGCTGTTGCGGGCCACCCGCACCAAGTTTCAGGCCAATGTCGACCAGATCCGCGCCACCATCGCGCAAAAGTTCATCTATGCGCCATGGGATGGCCATGTGGGTTTACGCGAAATCTCGCTCGGCAGCTATCTGGCGCCGGGACAGAAGATAGTCTGGCTCCAGAAGATCGATCCCGTCTATGCCGATTTCACCGTGACCGAGGCCGACTATGGCCGCATCAAGGAAGGCCTGACGGTGACGGCCCAGTTCAACGCCTGGCCGGACCTGCCCTTCAAGGGCGAGATCGCCACGACGGACGCCCGCATGTCGGATCAGACCCGCATGATCACCGTCAGGGCGAAGCTCGACAACCCGGACCACAAGCTGCTGCCCGGCATGTATGCCAATGTGATCGTCGATGCGGGAGCACCCCAAACGGTCGTGACCGTCCCGCAGACGGCGGTCACCTTCTCGCTCTATGGCGACAACGTGTTCGTCGTTGTGCCCGCCACCAAGGCCGACCCCAAGGCCAAGCCTGAGGAATTGGCGATCGAACGCCGCTTCGTCAAGGCGGGTGAGATTCGCAACGGCCGCGTGGCGATCGCCGATGGGCTGAAGCCCGGCGACCAGGTGGTGACGGCGGGACAGAACAAGATCGACCAGGGCTCGAAAGTGGTGATCAACAATTCGATCGCGCTGAAGGCTTTGGATTCGACCACGATCCAGTGAGGAAATAGCGATGCATTTTACCGACATCTTCGTGAAGCGGCCGGTCCTTGCGACCGTCGTGAGCTTCCTCATCCTGCTGGCGGGCCTGCAGTCGGTCAACAAGCTGCCGATCCGCCAGTTTCCCGCCGTGTCGGATACCAAGATTGAGATCACCACCGCCTATCCGGGCGCCAACGCCGACCAGATCAAGGGCTTCATCACCACGCCGCTGCAACAGGCGGTGGCTTCCACGGAAGGTGTGGAGACTATCGAGTCGCGCTCTGCCCAGAACAGCTCGACCATTACCCTCAAGCTCCGCCTCGACGCCAATGCCGACCGAGCACTGGCCGACGTGCTCTCCAAGGTGAACGAGGTGAAGGGCGTGCTGCCAGACGAAGCGAAGGACCCGGTGGTGAAGCGCACCACGGGTGCGGGCTTCGATCTCATGTATCTGAGCTTCAAGAGCGAACAGATGTCGCCGCCGCAGATCAGCGACTATCTCGACCGCGTGGTGAAGCCCAGATTGCAGGCGATCAACGGGGTCGCCACCGCCGAAATCCTCGGCGGCTCCACCTTCGCCATGCGGGTGTGGCTTGATCCCGACAAGATGGCCTCGCTCGGCATCACGCCCCTCGATGTCCGCACCGCCCTTGCCGCCAACAACTTCACCACGGCGGCGGGCGAATTGAAGGCCGATTTTACCCAGAAGAACATCAATGCCCAGACCTCGCTCGAGACGCCCCAGGATTTCGCCAATCTGATCGTGGCGCGGCACGGCGACACGCTGATTAGGCTGGGGCAGGTGGCCACCGTCGATCTTGGCCCCGAGAACTACAACTCGACCTCGGCCTTCGACGGCGTCAAGGCGGTGTTCATGGGCATCCAGACGACGCCCGATGCCAATCCGCTCACCGTCATCGCCAATGTGCGCGCCGCCATGCCGGACATCCAGCGCGGCCTGCCGCAGGGGCTCGAATCGAAGATCGCCTATGACGCCACCGAATTCATCAACGCCTCGATCTACGAGGTGGGTAAGACGCTTGCGGAAGCCGCGGTCATCGTCATCATCGTTATCTTTCTATTCCTCGGCAATCTGCGCTCGACACTCATCCCCGTAGTCACCATTCCGCTGTCGCTGATCGGCGTGGCGCTGGTGTTGCTGGCGCTCGGCTATTCGATCAATTTGCTGACGCTGCTGGCCCTGGTGCTGGCGATTGGTCTCGTCGTCGACGATGCCATCGTGGTGGTGGAGAACATCCATCGCCACATCGAGGACGGCATGAAGCCTTTCGACGCGGCGCTGATGGGTGCCCGCGAAATCACCGGGCCGGTGGTCGCCATGACCATCACTCTGGCGGCGGTCTATACGCCGATCGGCTTCACCACGGGACTGACCGGCGCCTTGTTCCGCGAATTCGCCTTCACGCTCGCCGGCGCCGTTGTGGTGTCTGGCGTCATCGCGCTTACTCTTTCGCCGATGATGACCTCGAAACTCCTCAAGGAGCACGACAAGGAAAGCTGGTTCGGGCGTCTCGTCGAGCGCGCCTTCGGGGGCTTGCAACGGTTCTATCGCCGCCGCCTCGACGGCACCATCAAGCAGCGTTCGGTGTTCGCCTGGATCGCGGTGCTGACCGTGGTGCTGTCGGGCGTGCTCTATCAGGCGATCAACCGGCAGTTGGCGCCGTCGGAAGACCAGGGCGTGCTGTTCGCCTTCGTCAACGCGCCGGAGCACACCAACCTCGACTATCTTACGTCATACACGGACAATCTCACCGACACCTTCATGAAAGTGCCGGAGAAGCAGAACCTGTTTGCCATCAACGGGTTTCCCAGCACGCATTCGGCCTTCATGGGCCTGATCCTCAAGCCGTGGGGCGAGCGCAAGCGGTCTGATATGTCGGTGATGGGTGAGTTGCAGCCGAAGTTCAAGGGCGTCTCTGGCGTCAACATCTTCGCCACCGCTCCTTCCGCCATTCCGGTGGGGGCTGGTGAGATGCCGGTGGAATTCGTCGTGACCTACCCCGGTGACTATACGCGGCTCGCTGAGGTTCTCGACAAACTCAACACCGAGGCGATGAAGAGCGGTCTCTTCATCTTCACCAACGCGGATTTGCGTTTCACCACGCCGCAGGTGGAGATGATCGTCGATAAGGACCGCGCCAACCGGCTGGGCGTTACCATGCAGGATATCGGCGCCACGCTGTCGACGCTCTTGGGCGGCAACAATGTCAACCGCTTCACCGTGCAGGGCCGCTCGTACGAGGTGATCCCGCAAGTGCCGCGCGCCGACCGGGCAACGTCCGAGCAGATTCTCAAATACCGGGTGCGCGCCGCCGACGGCTCCATGGTGCCGCTCTCGTCCTTCATTTCGCTGGGCCAGACGGTGCAGCCCAACGGCCTGTCGACGTTCCAGCAGCTCAACTCCGCGACGCTGCAGGGTGTGCCGTTTCCCGGCCGTACCATCGGCGAGGGCATCGCCTTCCTGCAGCAGAAGGCCAACGAGATCATGCCGCAGGGCATGGCCTACGACTTCAAGGGCGAGAGCCGCCAGTTCGTCCACGAGGGCAACACGCTGGCCATCACCTTCGCCTTCGCGCTGTTGCTGATCTATCTGGTGCTGGCGGCACAGTTCGAAAGCTTCCGCGATCCCTTCGTCATCCTGATCGGCTTGCCCGCCACGGTATTCGGCGCGCTTTTCGTGCTGTTCATCCTCGGTGAGGTGAATGGCGCGATGCAGAACAATCCGCCGTTCAACCTGGGCTCGGGCACGATCAACATCTATACCCAGATCGGCCTCGTGACGCTGATCGGCCTCATCGCCAAGCACGGCATCTTGATGGTGGAATTCGCCAACAAGCTGCAGGAGACACAAGGCCTCGACAAGCACACCGCCATCAAGGAAGCTGCGGCGATCCGATTGCGGCCCATCCTCATGACCACGGCGTCAATGGTGATCGGCGTGGTGCCCTTGCTGCTCGCCAATGGCGCGGGCGCCAAGAGCCGCTTCGACATCGGCATCGTTATCGCTGCTGGCATGACAATCGGGACAATGTTTACTTTGTTCATCACGCCTGCAATCTACTCCTTCGTGGCGCGCGACCGCCGCAAGCTGGCGCTTGCTGCGGCCCCGGCAGGTGAGGTGCTCGCGCTGCCAGTTAAGCAAAGGTCGAAGCAGAAACAGCCAGAGGAACTGCCGATGCAGGAAGCGGCTGAATAGCCAGTTAAACTTTCAACCGCTAGGCCCGCGGGAAATTTGGAGACGATGGGACATGCGTAAGTCTTAATATCTCATCACGCCCGCGCTAGACGCGGGCATCTTCTTATTTGGACGGGGCAGAAGATGATCGGGTCAAGCCCGGTCAAGATGAGAATTGGAAGAGATGCTATGCGAGGCTATTTAGCGCTTTCGCCAGCCGTGTTAAAGCTTTCTCCAAATCCGCTTCGCTGGCCGCGAATGAAAGCCTGATCGACGTCGCGGCGCCAAAGGCCGTGCCCGGCACGGTGGCAACGCCGTGGCTTTCCAGCAGCCAGTCGCAGAGCGCTTCTGGCGTGTCGAGCACATGATTTCCTGACTTTTTGGCGAGCAAATCGGACACATCAGGCAGCGCATAGAAAGTCGCGGGAATTGGCGCGATCCCCACGCCTTTGATGTGCTTCAGTGCCGCCAGCACCATATCTCGCCGATTTTTGTAGCGCAGGCGCATGGCTTCAACCGCATCCCTGGGACCTTCCAGGGCTTCAATGGCAGCACGCTGCACAAATTGATTTGCACCCGTTGTGACTGTGCTTTGAATCCGCGTCATGGCCTTGGTGATGGGCTCAACTGCTGCGGTGTAACCCAGCCGCCAGCCCGTCATCGCAAAGCTTTTGGAAAAGCCATTTACCGTGATCGTGCGTTCACGCATGCCGGGAAGCGTGCCTATCGAAGTCATGACCCCTTCAAAAATAATGTACTCATAAATCTCATCCGAAAGCACCATCATCTGCGGATGGGCGCGAACGATTGCCGCAATCTCCTCAAGTTCAGCCGGCGACCACACGGCGCCACTTGGATTGCACGGTGAGTTGAGAATAAGCAGTTTGGTGCGAGGTGTCACCGCTGCGGCAATGCGCGATGCGGGAACCTTGTAGTTTTCGCTGATGTCGGAATGGAGCACCACGGGGGTTCCTCCCGCAAAGCGCACCGTGATTTCATAGGACGCCCAGAAGGGGGCCAGCATGATGACTTCATCGCCTTCATCGATGATCGAAAGCACCGCATTGGCGATGGCCTGCTTGGCCCCATTAGCGAGGACAATTTCGGCGGCCGAATAGTCGAGATTGTTTTCGGACTTGAGTTTCTTGGAAACAGCGGCCCTGAGTTCGGGAATGCCTGCAACGGGAGAATAGTGGGTAAAGCCCGCCTTCATGGCAGCAGTGGCCGCATGCTGAATATTATCGGGCGTATCAAAATCCGGCTCGCCCACTGTGAGGCTCACCACATCATGGCCATTGGAACGAAGATCACGCGACTTCTGCGCCATGCGGATGATGGCGCCTTCATCGGCAGCGGCCGTGCGGGCCACGAGGAGCGAGGCGGGGTCAAATTTTTTCATGGGCGCTGATATGCCATGCCGGTCTTGCCGCGTCGAGTGTTCGCGGGCATAAGGTGCCCATGCAAAAACTTATCGTCTTAATCTGCGGTATTGCCCTTCTTGGAGCCTGCACGTCAAAGTCCAAGGTGAGCATCAACCGGACGTCCCAGACCGTGCAAACCAAGTCGCGCTCGGAACCCATCTTCTACAATGGCAAGACCTATCAGCTGGATTACACCTATGGCGAAGGGCGGGGCGCCTTTGACATGAAGGTTTCCGGCCTTGGCCCCAAGCAACAGCAGGATGCGGTGAATATCGCCACATCATCCTTGGGCTATTTTGCTTGCCCCGACGGCCAGCGTGGCAGGATCATCGGCGCGCCCACCTATGGCGACGACAGGTGGACCATTCAGGCAAAGTGCGGGTAACCCAAGTCCTCACCCTGAGGTACTCTGCGGAGCAGAACCTCGAAGGGCTGGTGGAGCGGAGATAGATGCTTCGAGGCTCACGGGCTTTGCCCGCTCGCACCTCAGCATGAGGGTTTCAGCCTTAGCCGAACCTGCGGTCAATCCAGTCGCGTGTCCGGAAATAGCGCCCTACGAAGGGCAGGAACCATGTCGAGCCGTTATAGAGTGGATGATCGGGAAATTCCGGGAGGTCAAAGGCACACACACGGTTTGATTTGCCCGCAACTTTCCGCGCCGTTTGCTGGCCAAGATAGGTCATCATGGCAATGCCCGCACCATTGCAGCCCAGCGCGTAGTGGAGATTATCGAATTTTCCCATGTGAGGTATTTCATCGAACGTAAAGGCCACATTGCCGGTCCACGCGTGGGTGATTTTGGTACCCTTCAATTGCGGGTAACGGTCGGTCATGAACTCATAAAGAATGGGCGCCGTTTCTACTGGATTGGTATGACCGAACTTGGCGCGCCCGCCGAAGATCAGGCGCTTCTTGTCCGGCGACATGCGGTAATAGGTGAGCACTCTCCGCGTGTCGGCAATGGAGCGGTTCTTGGGGCTGAGTGAGGCAGCGAGATCAGGCGGCAGCTCTTCCGTGGCAATGATATAGGATCCCACCGGAACTACGCGGCGCTTGAGCTGCGGAGTAATGTCGCCCGTATAACCATTTGTGGTAATGATCACATCGCCGGCGGTGATAGTGCCCCGTGGCGTTTCAACGCTCCAGCCGGTAGACGTTTGCGTAAGTTTGATGACCGGCGTTTTGGAAGCAATTTTCACGCCGCGCTTCTGGCACAACTCCAGCAGTCCTTTGAAAAACAGGGCCGGATGAATATGGGCTGCGCGGCCTACTACCATGCCGCCGCGATAATAATCAGACCCAATTTCCTCGCGCTGGCGCTCCTGCGGCACGAGAAATGAATCCGATTTCGCCGCCGCATTGAGATGCGCGACTTTCTTGGCCATGTCATT
>JAHFPK010000405.1 GCA_023266715.1 Hyphomicrobiales bacterium
CCCAACCCAAGGCCTTGCGGGCGCCAGCAATTTCTTCGGCACCCAGGGGTGAGCCATGGGTCGCCGCTGTGCCTTGCTTGGTGGGGGCGCCAAACCCGATGATGGTTTTGCAGGCGATCATGGTGGGTTTGTCGGAATTCTGTGCAGCTTGCAGGGCTGCCGCAACTTCAGTGGGGTTATGGCCGTCGATACGGCTCACATTCCAGTTGGCCGAAGCAAAGCGCGCGAGCTGGTCGGTCGAATCAGACATGCTCACCTTGCCATCGATGGAAATGCCATTGTCATCCCACAGGACGATGAGATGATTGAGCTTCAAGTGGCCAGCAAGGGTAATGGCTTCCTGGGAAATGCCTTCCATCAGGCAGCCGTCACCAGCCAGCACATAGGTCTTATGGTTGACGAGGTCATTGCCAAACCGTGCTGAGAGGTGGCGTTCGGCAATGGCGAAGCCCACGGAATTGGCAATGCCCTGGCCCAGGGGGCCGGTAGTGGTTTCAATCCCTTCGGCGTGGCCATATTCCGGGTGGCCTGCGGTTTTTGAGCCCAATTGCCGGAAATTTTTCAGATCCTCCAGGGTCATGTCCTTGTATCCCGTAAGAAACAGGAGAGAATACAACAACATGGAGCCATGGCCGGCAGAGAGAATGAAGCGGTCGCGGTTGGGCCAGTGTGGATCACTTGAATCATAATTCAGGAACTGGGTGAAAAGCACGGTGGCAAAATCTGCCGCCCCCATGGGCAGGCCGGGATGGCCAGAATTGGCCTTTTGGACGGCATCCATGCTCAGCGCGCGGATGGCGTTGGCCATGTTTTTTTGCATGTCGAGGGAGGGAGCAGTCATTCTCTGGGAAATCCTTGAGGGCAGAAGGCAATCGGGTTTCTGATTAACAGCAGTTCCCGCCCTGTCAACCGCACTTTTCCAGCCACTTAAGGGGTCAAATTAACCTATTGAAGTGCGTTTGTTTACGTAACATATTGGGATAGGCGGCAAATTAAGTGATTTGCCAGCGCGTGATCAGGTAAGGTGAGTCCTGTATTTCAGTTCGGTCATGCGCCGGAAAAATAGGTAACGGTTATGTTTATCGTTTCAGGCTGTTGCCCTGAGGCGAAACATGATCTAGGGGCGGACATGGTAGACACACAAAAACTGAACGATGCCTTTGATCGTTTTGATGCGGCGTTGAAATCATTTGAAGGGGCCCTGGCCAAAAAACAAGCGATTGCGGGCGAGGCGGAAGCGCTTCGCGGCGACCGCGCGAAGATCGCTTCCGAACTTGATCTCGTGCGCACGAAGGCCACCGAACTCGTCACCACCAACAAATCGGCTGTCGGCAAAATTGATGCCGCCATGTCGCGCATTCGTGCTGTCCTACACAGCAATAGTGGGGGCTAGGCATGGCCAATGTTGTCGTCTCGGTTGCTGATCGTCCCTATACGATGCAGTGCCCCGATGGTGAGGAAGACCACCTGCGCGAACTCGCCTCGCTGCTCGATGCGGAAATTGTGCGCATCAAGCAAAGCGTCGGATCGATTGGCGACATTCGTTTGCTGGTGATGTCGGGCCTCATGGTGGCAGACCGCCTGTCGGAAGCCATTCGCAAGATCGAGGCATTGGAAGACCAGATCAAGGGGCTGCGTGAATCGCGTAACTTAGCGCAGGCGCAGACGAAGGATCTGGAAGCAAAGTTCGCGACCAGACTGGAAAGTGCATCGGCGAGGCTTGAGAGTATTGCTAAGGCGATGGCGAAGTAGGCTTCGCTTAGACGTGGGCCATGACGTAGCGGCGGATCAGGGCGGCAAGGTTTGGCACGCTGACTAGGGATAGCGCGGTTTTCACATTGCAGCGCAGCACTGATCTTTCATCCATTTCCGTCCAGGTCGGCAATTGCCTTTCAACCTTGAGGGCATAGACATCGACCAGACAGGTGGTGTCCCGCCCGTTTCTGATCCTGTCGAACTTGAACGTTCCAATGCAGCGCTTGCCCACATGACCAATAAGGCCTGCTTCTTCAAGGGCTTCCCTGGCCGCAACCTCATGGGGTGCAAGGCCGCGAATGGGGTTGCCCTTGGGAATAATCCAGCGCCCGCCTCCTTTGGAGGTCACGAGGCAAACGTCCACGCCTCCATGTGGGTTGATTAAAAATGGCAGGGCAGCAATCTGGCGCACCGCATTATTCCGATCAATCAAGCGACTCAGAATTCATTAAGAGTTGATTCGTGTGACCAAATCAATAATATTTGGTTACTTCTTCCGGCTTCCGAGCGTGACGTAACTGCCCAAGGCGGATTTGGAATGTTAAGAACAGCGGTAGGCAATCGTGAAGCGGGGGATCCACCAGACGCTGCCCGAGCGAGGGATGCTGGTAAGGCCCCCGGCCACGAAATCGAGATCAAGTTCCAAACAGATGCTGCCGGGCTTGCCCGTCTCTTAAACGCGCCGCTGATCAAAACTGCAGATAACCT
>JAHFPK010000406.1 GCA_023266715.1 Hyphomicrobiales bacterium
TGACATGGTGCGCTCGCCCCAATCCGGCGGATAGGAAAGCCCGATTGAATAGCCGGCTCGTGAATCCTTTTCAAAACCATGCCGCTTCAATTCATCAAAGAATGCATTGGCCACATCGCCGCAAGTGTTTCCTGGATTTGCAACAGCAAGTCCGGCCGCTGTTGCTTCCAGTACCGCCTTCTCCGCCTCGAGAAATTTCTGCGGCGGCTTGCCAAGATAAACCGTACGCGACAGCGGTGCATGATAGCGCCGGTAGCAGCCACCCAGTTCAAAGAAAGTCCCTTCGCCTCTTTTGAACGGCCGGTCATCCCAGGTGAGATGCGGAGCCGTGGCATCAAGGCCTGAGGGCAGCATCGGAACAAAGGCCGCATAGTCGCCCCAGTTGCCCTCGGCACCAAGAATGGCCTGCTTTTGAATTTCGGCAACCAGAACATTTTTTGGCAGTCCCGGCTCCACCAGTTCAAAAACCTTGGCATGCATGGCGTCAACAATTTTGGCGGCCCGGCGGATAAAGGCAACCTCCAGATCGCTCTTCACGCTGCGCTGCCAATTCACCAATCCCGTTGCATCAAGGAGCTGAGACTCTTTGAATGTCTTGCCCAGCGTTGTATGGGCCTTGGCTGAAAACCAGTAATTGTCCATTTCGAGGCCGATGCGCGCGTTATTCCAACCGCGCTCCACCATCACCTGAGCGAGATGCTCCATCGGATGGCGCTCTGTGGACTGCACAAAATTATCAGGATAACCCACGATATTGTCATGGCCAATGAATGTCGTGCGCGTGGCCCCATTGGCATCCATGCCACGCCCCCACCACACGGGCTCGCCCTCAAGGCCAAGCAGCACCGCCTGATGCACATAGAAGGACCAGCCATCATAGCCCGTGAGCCATGCCATGTTTGATGGGTCGGATACAACGATAAGGTCAAGGTTCCGCGCCTGCATGGCTTTGCGCGTATTGGCAATGCGCCGCTGATACTCGGCAATCGGGAAATGCAATGTGGCCTCGGTCATTTTTCCAGTGTGGCCTGCTGTGAAATTTGACGCAAGGCCAGTAGCGTGGCTACGTTTGGTCCATGACAAACAATTTTGACGTTATCGTAATTGGCGCGGGAATTGCCGGCGCTTCCGTCGCGGCCCACCTTGCAGAAACCAAGCGTGTTTTGATTTTGGAAATGGAGGACCGACCAGGCTTTCACACCACTGGAAGATCAGCCGCCACCTTCGAGCCAAATTACGGCCCGCCGCCCATTCTGGCTTTCACCCGTGTCAGCAATGGATTTTTTGTGAACCCGCCACCGGGCTTCGCCGATGGCCCCTTGCTGGCGCCGCGCTCGTCTCTGTTTTTCGAGTCCGAAGGGCAGGAAATATTTACAGAGAAACTTCTGGAGTCGGGTTTAGGGCTTGAAGAACTCTCGGAAGCGCAAGCGCTCAAACATTTCTCCGTCCTGCGTAAAGGTTACGCCAAACGCACCTTTCTCGATCCCCACACCGGCGATCTCGACGTGGACCTGCTGCACCGGGGTTATCTCAGGCTTTTCAAATCACGCAGCGGCCAATTGCTCACCAATGCCGCCGCTGAAACCATCGAGCACGTTGGCAAGAACTGGCGCATCACCACACCGCAAGGCATTTTCGAAAGCGAAATTCTCGTCAACGCAGCTGGCGCCTGGGGCGATGTCGTGGCAGCAATTGCTGGCGTGAATCCAGTCGGTCTGCAGCCCAAGCGCCGCTCCATCGGCGTGATCCCGGTGGATGGCATACCTGGCGTCGGCGATTTTCCCCTCGTCACCGACATGGGCGAAACCTGGTATGCCAAGCCCCAGAGCGGCAAGTTGATGGTGTCCTCCGCCGATGCCACCCCCGTGGATCCCCACGATGCCTATGCCGATGACATGGCGATAGCCGAAGGCATCGAACGCCTGATGAACGCCACAACGATTGAGGTCAGCCGCTTCGACCACAGCTGGGGCGGCCTCCGTACCTTCGCGCCCGACGGTTCACCTGTGGTAGGTTTTGATCCGCATACGGATGGTTTCTTATGGCTCGTAGGCCAAGGCGGCTACGGCATCCAGTCCGCCCCGGCACTCTCTCGCACCGCTGCAGCAATGGTTCTAGGTGAGAAACCTCCGCAGGATGTGATGGAAGCGGGCTTGTTACTCGGCAACATATTGCCCGAGAGATTAAACAACCTCTAATCTCTCATCATGACCGGACTTGATCCGGTCATCTTCTGAGCAATAAGGAGATGCCCGTGTCATGCACAGGCATGATGAGAAATTTAACGTAGCGACCTAGGAAACCAGAACCGGAAACTCCGCTGCATCCATCACCGCGCCGTGGGCCAATGTCACGCCACGAAATGGCGGCGATGTTTTCACGCCCTCGCGCCGCGCAAAGCGCGCATCATCGCCCAAGAGCCGCAATGAAAATGCCCGCCGCTGTTCGCTCGTCG
>JAHFPK010000105.1 GCA_023266715.1 Hyphomicrobiales bacterium
GAGGCCTACCGATCAGGCGTGGATTTCATCCAGCGTTATATTTTTCCGGGCGGGATGCTGCTGACAAAGACCATCATGAAAGAGCAGGCAACCAAGGCGGGCCTCATCCTCGAACGGGTTGAACACTTCGGTCAAAGTTATGCCACGACCTTGCGGCTCTGGCACGAACGCTTCGAGGCGGTCTGGCCGGAAGTTGCCAAGCTTGGCTTCGATGAAAAGTTCCGTCGGCTGTGGAAACTTTATTTGGCCTATTGCGAAGCCGGTTTTGCGGAATCCGTTGTCGATGTCGGAATCTACAAATTGCGCAAGCCCGCCTGGTCAAATTCCCAAGAATGGCTGCAATAGGCGGCCGATGAATGTCTTGAAATGCGAGGGCGCTTCGGTGGCATAAAGGCAAATGCAGGTTTCGCCCTCCTCAATAATCGGGCAATGCTCGGTGTCCTCATCAAGATCGGCAATATCACCACGGGCGAACCTGCCGATCTTGTCCTTGAAGGCGCCTTGCAGAACCAGCGTGAGTTCCTCACCACCGTGGCCATGTTCAAGCATGCTCATGCCTGCGGCAATGGAGAGGAGCTTCAGGGAGCCCTTCGCGCTCTTCGACAGGGGCAATTCGTAAACTGCCACACCCGGCGCTTTTTTCCGCCAGCGCAATTGAGTGAAGTTCTGGCCAGCCAGGAGCCGCTGGAGGGGAGGCGGCATATCACTTTTCGCAAATACGGGCCTTGCCATCATTCCATCATCAAGACTGGCAAGAGTTGCGGCCCGGCGCATATCAGATACGGCAGCGCTTTCCAAATCATCCAGAATTTCACCGCCCAACGCTTCGGCCTTGCGAACCGCGGTCCGGCATTCAGAACACATGCTGATGTGGCAGGCGGCGGCAACACTCAAGGCTTCGCCCAGCGTTCCGGCGGCAAAGCTGAGGATCGTGGCATCATCCAAATGGTGAATAATGGTCAATTCACCGCCTCCAAAAGCCTGCGCATGCGCCGGTAGGCCAGGCGCATGCGGGACTTTACTGTGCCAAGGGGCAGTTTCAATCGTTCGGCAATCATACTCTGTGGTACGTCTTCCACGTAGGAAAGGATCAGTAGTTCGCGCTGTTCGGCCGGAATTTGCGCCAACGCATGAGCAACCTGAGCATCTTCCTGACTCCGGTTCAAGGCGTCATCGCCGGCGATCTCATCGGACGGCGCGTCAAAATTTTCGAGATCGGTAAAATGAAACGATGATTCCCGCCGCAAGCGGTCAATACGCAAATTTCTTGCAATGGTAAAAATCCAGGTCGAGGCGGAGCCGCGCTCCGGGACATAGAGCGCGGCCTTTGTCCAGACGGCAATCATGGTTTCCTGAACCAGGTCTTCGGCCAGTTCATCGGAAGCGCCCTTCCGCAACATGAAACTTTTCACCCTGGGGGCAAAATGATCGAAGACCTTGGCAAAGGCCTGGCGGTCACGGGATTGCGCCACGCGAAAAAGCAACGCAGCAAAATCAACTTGCTTGGCAGTTGAGAGAGGAATGTGCGTCTTCTCAGCCATTCGCAGCAACACGGAAATCATTCAGGGATTCGGAAGACCTTACCCCGGCATATACGTTGCTCGGGCCGCTGCGGATCACTGCAGTTTCCGCTCAATTTGCTCGTTCCATTCCTTGGTAAACACTTTCTTCTTGCCTTCAAAAGCATCAATTTTTCCCCAGACAAGCCAGTGGGTTTTGGTGGCCGAGAGCCTGCCATAGGTTTCGGTGCGCGTATTCCATTTGCCGCGGCTCAATTCTTCGGTCCAGTGGGTTTCCATTTTGGCTGACAGGGGATCGTCCGGCATTATCGAATAATTTTCCCGGCCCACCGACCAGGTGACTAGCTTGTGGGGCTCAATCTCCACGGAGCCAAAATCATCGACGATCTCAAGCTGCCATTCACCCGTCTTGGAATCAACCGTTGTATCGCGCTTGTGCCAGGGTTTTTTGAGTTCCTTGAGCTTGGCGGACGCTGCGGCTTCTGCAGGTTGCCAGACCACCGGGACTTCGTTTTCAATGTGCTTTCGCAGCGGAAGATGCAGTGCGGCACTGCCTGCAAAAAACGTGAGGGTGACAGGTTCAGGTGCAGGCCACATCATTGGGAAATAATTTGTTGAAATCGAAACCCTGATCTTGTGGTCTTTGGGCACGCGCCAGGCAGTATCATTGAGCTTGATCTTGATGCTATAGCGCTTGCCCGGAACAAGAGCGGTTGGCGTTTCGCGGCTATCCCTCATGCAGAGATTTTGCAAGTGATAGGTGATGCGCGCGACTTCACCGGTGGGCCAGACATCATTCAAGCGCACCGCCACGGAGGCAACGGGCCTATCAACGGAAAAATCAAACTCAACCATGGGCTTGCCCACAATATCCATATCGGTCTTGAGCAAGGGGGAATCGAAGGTGATTGATTGCTCATCGTCGCGGGCCTGATCGCCGGGAAACTCCGGACCCAACCAGATGATGCAGTATTCGCCACCATCGCCACCGGTTGTCTGCTTTGAAGAAACCGTCAATGTTTTCTCCGCACCCGCCGCACCTGAAATACCTTTCTCCGTCAAATACCATTTCTTCGTATCTGTGTTGCCAAAGCCCCAATAAGCATCGCCAATCCAGCGACCAGGCAGGTGAGCCTTTGATGTGCCAGGTTTATCCGAATCCATGACATAGACGCGATAATCGGGATCACGCGAAACGCCGGTTTCCTCATTCTTCAGCCACTGATCCCACCAGCGCAGCATTTCCTGCAGGAAACCAATGCGCGGTTCCGGCACGGCGAAGTGCGGATATTTATGGGCCCAG
Source organism: Hyphomicrobiales bacterium (assembly GCA_023266715.1). Classification (GTDB taxonomy): domain Bacteria; phylum Pseudomonadota; class Alphaproteobacteria; order Rhizobiales; family Aestuariivirgaceae; genus Aestuariivirga. The sequence continues at coordinate 2,824 of JAHFPK010000105.1, forward strand.
GGCCCGATGATGGCCTTGCGCGTGGTGCGCAAGCCTTTCATCAGGCGCGGTATTGCATTGGCATAGGCGTCATTCCAGCCGCCAACGCAGAGAACTGCGGCATCAATGGCACCAAAATTTTCGCAGACGGAGCCATGTTTCCAGTACGCATCGCGGTGGGGATGTTGCAGCCAGGGAATGAGCAGGAAGGGTTCGGCCTTCAAACGCTCCATCCACATCTTGCGCCACTTATTGCCTACGAAATCAGGATCGGGAGAACGGGAAGAATAGGCCAGCATGGTTGCGGCCCAGCCGAGATTCTCGTTAAGAAGACAACCGCCCTTATAATGGATGTCGTCTTCATAGCGGTCATCGGTTGAACACAGGGTGACAATCGCTTTCAGCGCCGGGGGTTTCCGCGCGGCTACCTGCAGCGCGTTGAAGCCGCCCCACGAGATGCCGAACATCCCAACATTTCCCGAACACCATTTCTGCCGCGCGATCCAGGCAATGACTTCCAACCCGTCATCCTGTTCCTGCTTGGTATATTCATCAAGCATCACGCCGTCCGAATTGCCATTGCCGCGCATGTCAACACGGATAGCGGCATAGCCGTGGCCTGCGAAATAAGGGTGGGTCAGGGCATCGCGCCAGACCGTGCCGTCACGTTTGCGGTAAGGGATGTATTCAAGCACGGCGGGAACCGGGTTTTTCTCAGCATCCACAGGAATCCACATGCGCGCTGCGAGCTTGATGCCATCTGACATGGGAATATAAAACGTCTCAATCTCCTTAGTCTTGCGCGGAAATTTCTTCACGGTCTTGATGGTCATACACGGCCTCGGTTGTTCAATCGGGGAGATTGCCATTGTGGGCAAGCTGGCGGGCAGCGCGCACAATAGCAGAAAAACTTTGCCGTGCGGGCTCACTCATATGCCGGGCACGCAGGAAGGCATGAACCAGAAGCGGCTCTTGGCGGACTTTCACTGGCACATTCGCGTTGCGCAATCGAACGGCATAATTTTCGCTGTCATCACAGAGGGGATCAAGGCCCGCTGCCACGATGAAGGCAGGCGGGAGGCCTGCAAAATTTGTTTCACGCAAGGGTTCAGCAAATTTGTTCGCGCCACCTTTATAGATGTTGCAGTAGTAAAGAACATCTTTCGTGGCAAGGCCCGGCGCATTAGCCTGGCTGACATAGGAGCCCTTGGTCACATCGCCGCCGAGCCCGGGATAGATCAAAACCTGTCCCGCAATTTTGGGACCGCCGAGATCGCGGGCTTTCAAGGCCACTGCGGCCGAACGATTCCCGCCGGCGCTGTCACCGCCAACGATGATGTTATCAAATTGCCCGGCGAGGTGCTGCAACACCGCCCATGCATCATCAAAAGCTGCGGGGAAAGGATGTTCCGGCGCCAGGCGATAGTTCACGCCAACGACGGCAATATCGGCGCGGTCGCTGATTTCGGCGCAGACATCATCATGGCTTTCAAGGCCCCCCAGCACATAGCCGCCGCCATGGAGATAAAGCATTGCGGGAAGGTTCTTTGACAGTTTCGGCGCATAGCGGCGGCAAAGGACAGGTCCCACGGCGAAATCCTTAACGGCAATGTTTTCCGGCCGCGGCTTTCTGAAATGGGCGCAATAGAGGTCATAAAACGTCCGCTGCTCGGCCATGGTAAGTGACACGGCGTTCGCCGGGTAAAAGCGCTCGCCAGCTATCATAAAGGCCCTGATTCCGGGGTCTTTCAGCGCAGCATATTTGAGTTCAAGAGGGTCTGGCATGGCAGCGTTAGACTACCTTTCCGTTAACTCCATGCAAGCCTTCAAAATGAATGGCAGCTAAATGCCGCGCTCAGAATGAGTTCAGCCGTCCTCCCGTAAATATGCACCATCAACTGATTTCGGGAGGGAAACCCAAATGTCTAACCTGATCACAAAAATCGCCACCGCTGCAATGTTTGCCGGTTTGCTGTTAACATCAGCCCAGGCCCAGACTGTTAAGCCTTTTGCCGGTGTCGTACTGGTAGCCGCCGCTTCGCCAGATGAAATTCAGCCCCAGGCCTTGCGCGAAATCGCCAAGCCGAAATTCAAGCGCGGCCAGATCGTTAACTATTCAACCGCAGTGCCCCCGGGCTCCATCGTCGTCAACACCAGGCAGAACGTATTGTACTTCGTTCTCGGCAACGGCAAAGCGGTGAAATACCAGGTTGCCACGGCCCGCAAGGGTTTTGAATGGTCCGGCATCAACAAGGTGAGCTTCAAGACGGAATGGCCGGAATGGCGTCCGCCGACAGAAATGCGCGCCCGTCACCCGGAATTGCCGGTTTACATGGCTGGCGGCATCAAGAATCCCTTGGGCGCCCGCGCTATCTATCTCGGCTCGTCAATTTACCGCATTCATGGCACCAATGAACCTGCTTCCATTGGCAAAGCCGCCTCATCGGGCTGCATCCGCATGCTCAATGAAGACGTTACCGAGCTCTATCAGTTCGTAAAGCAGGGTGCCACGGTTGTTGTGCTTTAAAGCCCGTCCTCCGACCGAGTTGTCGCCATCGCTTTTTCGCCGGAATGGCAAAAAGGAAAACTCTAATCCGGCAAGGTTTCCCTGTGCCCCAGGCTTCGCAAGGCTTCAACGATCCCATTGAAGCCTTTTTTTGCCGGCTCGCTCACGTGTCTTGCGCGCATGAAGGAATGGGCAAGAGCCGGCTCCTCCCGAAGAATTGCCGGAATGCCAGCAGCGCGCAATTTCTCATAGAAAATGACGCCGTCATCAAACAGCGGATCGTGGGCGGCCACTGAAATATAGGCAGGTGGCAGGCCTTCCACGCTATGGGCCAAATTGGGGATGGCGCGGGGATCAAACCAATTGGGATTTCCCCGCGGCCCCAAAAAGCAATCGAGATAAAATATCATCTCTGGCCTGGTGAGACAGGGCGCGTGGGCGTTACGGATATAGGAGGGTGTATTCACGTCGGCCCCGAGTACGGGATAGACCAGGACCTGGCCCCTGAGCTGCGGCGACCCGTGATCGCGCAACACCAGGGCCAAAGCAACCGTCATCTGGCCGCCAGCACTATCACCGGCTCCCACAATGCGATCGGGATCAATACCGAAAGCTCGGCCAGCACTTTGCATCCACAACAGCACTTTGAGTGAATCTTCCAACTGGGCGGGGTGCGGATGTTCAGGTGCCAGACGATAATCCACCAGCACCACAACGCAATCGGCCCCATCGGCCATTTCAGCACACATGTCATCATGGGTTTCGCAGGATCCCAGAACCCAGCCGCCGCCGTGAAAGTAAATCACCGCGGGCTTGGGAGCTTCGCCGGGCGGGCGATAGACGCGGACATGAACGCCATCCACATCAATGTCTTCGACGAGCAGGCGTTGCGGTCGCTCGGCACGGAACAGTCGGCAGACATCGTCCCAGGCTTTGCGCTGCTCAGGCAAGGGCCAATCGGCGCTTTCCGGCGGGGAATGTTTGGAAAGCGCGTGATAGAAGGTCAGCATGCCTTCATCGATAGCTTGGGTCATCATGGTTGCACTGCTGTAATTATTTTCGGACAGACTTGCATGAATGACCCCAGAAAGTCTATTTGCAACTATGGTGTGGCCATGGACCCAGAAAAAACCCGAACTCAGCGTAGCGCCGGAGCAAAAATCCGCGCAGATTGACTTTGTCGACCATCTGGTTGCGGCCCTTCCCGATCCCATTCTGATTCTGGACAGCAACGGCATAGTCATCAAGGCAAATGCAAACGCCGAAGAAATGCTGGAGATGGCGCCGGTGGGAATGCACCTCAGCCAGACGATCCGCGCACCCGCCGTACTTGAGGCCGTAACACGCGCGATGTCGCAGGGTGAGAGTTTAAACGTAGACTATGAAATGCGGGGGCCCCTTGCCAGACATTTTGAAGTCTATGTTTCGCCCATAGCTTCAGCGCAAGTGGAAAGCCCTGCAGTTCTCCTGGTGCTCAAGGACCTGACGCGCGAACAGCAGATCGAACGGATGCGCTCTGATTTTGTGGCCAATGCCAGCCATGAGCTGCGTACGCCGCTGGCCTCGCTCTCGGGTTTCATCGAAACGCTCCAGGGCGCGGCGCGAAGCGATGAAACGGCGCGCGAAAAATTCCTGATCCTTATGCGAACCCAGGCGGAGCGCATGCGGCGGCTCATCGATGACCTGCTTTCCCTTTCGCGCATCGAGATGAACGTCCATCTGCGCCCTTCGGCGAAAGTCGATTTGGCGCAAGTGGCCCGCCATGTCTGTGATCTTCTGTCCAGCATGGCGCAGGAAGAAAAGGTTGAACTGCAAATCAATTTAAATTCTCCGCTTGAAGTGGCTGGCGAGTGGGATGAATTGGTGCAGGTAGTTCTCAATCTCATAGAGAATGCGATTAAATATTCAGGCCCCGGCAAAATCGTAAAAATTGAAGGCGGAACCGAGACCGGTTTTGTCACGCTGTCGGTCATCGACCAGGGACGTGGAATCGCGGAAGAACATATTCCACGCCTCACGGAACGCTTCTACCGCATCAGCGTGCAGGAGAGCAGGTCGCGTGGCGGAACCGGCCTTGGCCTTGCGATTGTGAAACACATCCTCAACCGCCACCGCGGCCGCTTGCTCGTGACCTCCAAGCTGGGCCATGGCAGCCGATTCACCATTCGACTTCCTTCTTTATAAAAATTCATTTATTACAATGAGTTACACTGTCATAAAAGTGTGACATAACCGTCGCATAAGCATCATCAATGGTTCCTAGGTTGCCGCCTGTTCTATTCACAAGGAGACATCAGAGATGAAAAAAGTTTTGTTGGCCGTGAGTGCACTTGCTCTCTTCGCTGGCCCCGCATTGGCCCGCGATCAAATCCGTATCGTTGGTTCTTCAACGGTTTATCCCTTCACGACAACGGTTGCCGAAAACTTCGGCAAGACATCCGGCATGAAGACGCCGGTGGTTGAATCAACCGGAACTGGCGGCGGCATGAAGCTGTTCTGCGCCGGCGCTGGCGATGACACTCCCGATTTCACCAATGCCTCGCGCCGTATCAAGAAAAGCGAATTCGAAGACTGCGCCAAGAATGGCGTGACCGACATCGTTGAAATCAAGGTCGGCTTTGACGGTCTCAGCATTGCCGCTTCCAAGGACGCGCCTGACATGAAACTGACCAAGCAGCAAATTTTCATGGCGCTAGCAAAGCAGATTCCCGACAAGGACGGCAAGCTGGTGGATAATCCCAACAAGATGTGGAGCGACATCGATGCTTCACTGCCCAAGGAGAAGATTGAAGTCCTGGGCCCGCCTCCCACCTCCGGCACCCGTGATTCTTTCATGGAAATGGGGCTTGAGCCTGGTGCTGCCAAGTTTAAATCGCTCGAAGACCTGAAGAAGGCGGATGCGAAGGCCTATGACGCCGTTTGGAAGTCAATTCGCGAAGATGGCGCCTATGTTGAAGCCGGCGAGAACGACAACCTCATAGTACAAAAATTGCAGGCCAATCCGGCAGCGCTCGGCATTTTCGGCTATTCCTTCCTTGAGGAAAACGCCAAGACGATAAAAGGCACAGCGATTGAAGGCATCCTTCCTTCCTACGATTCGATTTCCTCCGGCGATTACAAGATGTCGCGTCCTCTCTACATTTATGTGAAGAAGCAGCATGTTGGCCAGGTTCCGGGAATGGCTGAATTCGTAGCCGAGTATGTTTCACCCAATGCGCTCGGCAGCGATGGCTATCTTGCTGACAAGGGCCTCATCACCCTGCCGGATGACCAGGCGGAAAAGTCACGCGCGGCGGCAACGGCGATGACGACGCT
>JAHFPK010000106.1 GCA_023266715.1 Hyphomicrobiales bacterium
ATCACGCGCCAACAATGAATCGACAATCACGGCCAATTTAGGCTGAAATGACCTAAAGTGACCGTGATCTAAACCCACCTCACCCATTCCATATAATTGACCACAACTGGTGACCGGACACGTTCCATTACTTTGTTGGAGTAGGCACCGTTGGATACCGGTTTGCCTCCTCGTATTGCGTATTCAGCAGTGCGGACTGCCGCTCATATTCCGCGTCAAGTTTCTGCATGTACGCGGACTTGAACGAAGGAGCCGCTTCCAGCTCTTCCTTTGTCGCATTCAGCACCAGTTTAGTGCTCGCAAGGTCGTCGGTCGGCTCCATTGTGAAACGATCAAGCGCCACCGCCACGTCCTTTTCGCCGATGCCTATAAAGCCACCGACACCAACAACCACAGCTTCAATCTGGCCAGTTGGCTTGACGATAAGATCGTTCACCTCGCCCACCGATTCATTGTCGGGTGAATAGACACTGCCGCCAATAATCGCGCTGGCAAGAAATGTGCTTTTGTCTTGAAGTATGATTTGGCCCTCAATGGGCTTTGGCGGGCTTTCTTTTGCCGCCGCATCAGGCGCTGCCGCCGCGTCTGGCAATGCGATCGGAGGCGGGGCCGCCGGATCGTTTGCTGTCGCATTCTGCGCCAGGCTTGCAGGCGCCGACACTAGGAAAAGCGCAAGCGCCGCATAGGAAATAGTTCTAATCATGACCTTCTCCTTTCATGATTTTAATGAGGGCTGTCGTTCAGCCCTGAAACACCTCATAGAAAAAACCGAACTCTCCGCGCTGCCTGAACAGCGCATTGCCAGGCAAGGCGTAACAAAGTCGTAACTTTTACGTGGGGAAGGAGGTTCCCCGATTCAAGAAAAAAATGCCCTATTCGGCAAACATAGCAGCGAGCGCTTTTTTCACGGCAGATGTAATTTTCGGCCCCATGGGCTTGGCCCGTGTCGAAAACCAGTCAATAAAATATCCATCGCGGTCAAACAGATATTTGTGGAAGTTCCACTTGGGGCGCCCCTCCGGTCCGGCCTGCTTACCCGCCCATTGATATAGCGGATGAGCCCCATCGCCATTCACCACCAGCTTGTCAGTCAATGGAAATGTAACTCCAAAATTGCGCATGCAAAATGTCGCGATTTCTTTAGCCGTGCCTGGCTCCTGCCCACCAAAATCATTTGACGGCACGCCGACAATCACCAGCCCCTTGTCCTTGTTGGCCAGCCACAATTCTTCAAGGCCCTCATACTGCCCGGTGTATCCGCATTCGGAAGCCGTGTTCACCAGCAGCACAACCTTGCCCTTGAACTGTGAGAGTTCCATCGGCTTTCCATCGATGCCCTGAAGCGTAAAATCATGAAAGGATTCTTCTGTTGTAGTCATGCTGATTCCAATAAGCTCAAGATGTACATTTCATTTTTCTGAACTGGCAAATTCCCCACCCTCAGCAATCATGCTCCACTCAAATTTCATCTTCAACAATCCCGCCAGTTTCATCAAGTGACGAAGAAGTCCAAGCTTCAGGGGGTTATTGCCATGAATTGGAATGGAAAGGCGCACGATGCTTCCGTCCTTTCCATAGATGTGATGGTTGCCGGCAATGCGTAAAAGTTTCCAGCCCTACCGCTCCACGATGTGGGCAAAGGTTTTACCGGAAACTTCCTTCAAACGGCGATCTCAAAAACACGCTGGTTATCGATGGTCGTTGACGGCACCATGTCAACCGAGAGGCATCCTTCAATGGCCACGCGCAAATTGGCCAGAAGCTCGTCAATCGTTTCACCCTGCGTTGCACAGCTAGGAATGGCGGGAACTTTGGCCCAAATGCCACGCCCCAAACAGCGCCAGCCCTGCAACCAGTCCCCAGAACGCCGAGTCCACGCCGAAAAAGGTCACGCCCGATGCGGTCACCAGAAACGCGATCAGTTCGGCGGCTAGAATTGAACTGACCACCGCCGGACTCAAAAATGGATCATTGGAACCCAATAGTCTGATTTGCGATATCGAACTCTAGAAATCGAGCACAGCGTTATCGACCACCTCCTTCATGACGAAGAAGGTTCGCGTCTGCCGCACGCCCGGCAGGGCTATGAGTTGACTGCCGTGCAGCCGATTGAAGTCGACCATGTCCCTGACCCTGATCTTCAGAAAATAATCGAAGTCGCCGGCTACCAGATGGCAATCTAGGATGAAAGGCAATTTTGCAATGGCCGCCTCGAAATCGGCGAAGCTTTGCGGCGTCGACCGGTCCAAAACCACACCGACCATGACCAAAGCGCCGCGCCGCACCCGCTCTGGAGCCAGCATGGCACGGACGGCGCGGATGTAACCTTCCTCGAATAACCGCTGGGTGCGGCGGTGGCAGGTGGCGGCGCTGACATCGACCAGTTTCGCAAGATCGGCATTGGCCAGCCTGCCGTCGCGCTGCAGATGCCGGAGAATCTTGAGGTCGATCTTGTCGAGTTCGTCAGTCATGAAAGAATCTTCCGTTATCTATTAAATTATGCATCAGATTATGCAGAAAATTTTTAAATACGCAAGACGATGTAAATTATTGGAAAATATTTGAAAGCACATTTTGCCGGTCTTGGTGTAAATTCAGCCTCAACAATTCCGCCGCGAAAAGGTGCGCACATGCTCAAGAAATTCCAACGTTATCCACTCACTTTCGGTCCAACCCATATCGAGAAGTTGTCACGCTTGACGGCGCACCTTGGCGGTGGCGTCGAGATCTATGCCAAGCGCGAGGACTGCAATTCCGGTCTCGCCTTCGGCGGCAACAAGTTGCGCAAGCTCGAATACATCGTGCCGGATGCAATCGCATCCGGAGCGGATACACTGGTCTCGATTGGCGGCGTGCAATCCAATCACACCCGCCAGGTTGCGGCAACGGCGGCGAAGATCGGCATGAAATGCCGCCTCGTGCAGGAAAGCTGGGTGCCGCATGAAGATGCCGTCTATGACCGTGTCGGCAATATTTTGCTGAGCCGCGTGATGGGGGCGGACGTGCGTCTGGTTGACGAAGGATTCGACATCGGCATCCGCAAGAGTTGGGAAGACGCGCTCAAAGACGTGAAAGCCAAGGGCGGCAAGCCCTATCCGATTCCGGCGGGCGCTTCAGTCCACAAGTTTGGCGGCCTTGGCTATGTAGGCTTTGCCGAAGAAGTGCGGAGCCAGGAAAAAGAACTCGGCTTCAAATTCGATTTCATCATTGTCTGCACGGTGACGGGTTCGACTCATGCCGGCATGCTCGTCGGCTTCGCCAGGGATGGCCGTGAGCGCAAGGTGATCGGCATCGATGCTTCCTTTACGCCGGCCCAGACCAAGGCCCAGGTGTTAGATATCGCCCGCGATACGGCAAAGCTCGTTGAGCTTGGCAAGGTGATTTCCGAAGACGATGTGGTGCTGCTCGAAGACTATGCCTATCCTGTCTATGGCGTTCCCTCCCGGGAAACCAAGGAGGCCATCCGCCTCTGCGCCCGCCTTGAAGGCATGATCACCGATCCGGTCTATGAGGGCAAATCCATGCAAGGCATGATCGACCTGGTGAAGAAGGGCTATTTCCCAAAGGGATCGAAGGTGCTCTACGCCCATCTCGGCGGCGTTCCCGCCATCAACGGCTACGCTTACGCCTTCCGTAACGGTTGAACGGGGCGCTCCGCGAAACCGCGACATCGCTCATTTCAGGGGAACTCCCGGCTCATATTTTGAAACCCGCATGATCATCGTGGTTTTCACACTGTCCACATTGGCGGCCGCCGTCAGGGTCTTGATGATGAAATCCTGCAATTCAGCGAGGTCGCTTCCCATGCAGCGCAAAATGAAATCGGCCTCGCCTGAAATGGCATAGGCCTCGCGCACCAGCGGCCATTCCGAAACCTTTGCCTCAAAGGCCCGGAGCTCCACCTCATTCTGGCTTTTGAGCCCCACCATGGCAAAAAGCTGCACATCAAACCCCAGCTTTTGCGCGTCAAGCAAAGCCCGGTAGCCCGCGATAAAGCCCTTCTCCTCCAGAACCTGCACCCGCCTGAGGCAGGGCGGCGGCGACAGGCCGATGCGCGAAGCCAGCTCCACATTGGTCAGCCGGCCGTCCCTTTGCAGCTCCCGCAGGATTTTCAAATCGGTCAAATCGAGGGTTGTGGCCCGTTTCATGGGTCATTTGTGCAACAATATTGCGTGAATCTGCAAGCGGTCTGTTGAGAAGCCTCTGTTGCGGTCTTGTTCTGGGGCGCAAAAGAGCTATGTTACTGGCTCATAGCAACCCGGAGCCCGAAAATGTCCGCCCGCCACGCCCGCGTCCTGATCCTCGGTTCAGGCCCTGCGGGTTATACTGCTGCGATTTACGCCGCCCGCGCCATGTTGAAGCCTGTTCTCATTCAAGGCACCCAGCCCGGCGGCCAGCTCACCATCACCACCGATGTTGAGAATTACCCGGGCTTTGCCAAAGTCATCCAGGGCCCCTGGCTGATGGAGGAAATGAAGGCCCAGGCCGAGCATGTCGGCACCGAAGTCATTTCCGACACCATCACTGAAGTCCGGCTCAAGGACAAGCCCATCTGGCTGAAAGGCGACAGCGGCCAGGTCTACACCTGCGATGCGCTCATCATCTGCACCGGCGCGCAAGCCAAGTGGCTGAACCTGCCATCGGAAGAAAACTTCAAGGGCTTTGGCGTGTCAGCCTGCGCCACCTGCGATGGATTCTTCTATCGCGAGAAGAAGGTGCTCGTCATCGGCGGCGGCAACACCGCCGTTGAAGAGGCCCTCTTCCTCACCAATTTCGCCAGTGATGTGACCGTGGTTCATCGCCGCAATGAATTCAGGGCCGAACGCATTTTGCAAAACCGCCTCTTCGCCCATCCCAAGATCAAAGTCATTTGGGATTCAGAACTTGATGATGTGATCGGCACTACAGATCCCAAGGGCGTGACCGGCGCGCGACTGAAAAATGTCAAGACGGGTGCCACCCAAGAGGTCCCTGCCGACGGTATTTTCATTGCCATTGGCCACAAGCCCGCAACCGAATTGTTTGAGGGCCAACTGCCCTTCAAGCAGGGCGGCTATCTCATCGTCGGAAACAACTCGATGGCAACGGCCATTCCCGGCGTCTATGCGGCAGGCGATGTGACCGATGACATTTACCGTCAGGCCGTCACCGCCGCCGGCATGGGCTGCATAGCTGCAATTGAAGTAGAAAAATATCTCCATGTAAGTGAGCAAGTCCGCAAGGCAGCCGAGTAGCCGCCATGGATTGGGACAAGCTCAGAATATTTCATGCGGTAGCAGACGCCGGAAGCTTTACCCATGCGGGCCATGAGTTGGCACTTTCGCAGTCCGCCGTCAGCCGCCAGATCAGCGCCCTTGAGACCGACCTCAATGTGCCGCTATTCCATCGCCATGCCCGTGGGCTTATCCTCACCGAACAGGGCGAGGTTCTTTATCGCACCGCCCATGATGTCTTCACCAAGCTCGGCGCCGCCAAAACCCGCCTGATGGATTCAAAGGAAAAGCCATCGGGAGAGCTGCGCATTACCACGACGGTCGGCCTGGGCTCCGTCTGGCTCACGCCCCGCATCAAGGAGTTCACCGAACTCTATCCTCAGATCAGCGTAACACTCCTGCTTGAGGACCGTGAACTCGATCTCTCCATGCGCGAGGCCGATGTGGCCATTCGCCTGCGCAGGCCCACCCAGCCTGATCTCATCCAGCGCAAGCTTTTCGTAGTGCACCACCATGTCTATGCCTCGACCGACTACATCAAGAAACATGGCATCCCGAAATCCATTGAAGATCTGGACAAGCACAAGATTTTGACCTTCGGCCAGGCCCCCGGTTATTTGACCACAATCAATTGGCTCGAGCGTGCCGGGCGCACCGAAGATAATCCGCGCCCCGTGGCGCTCCGCGTCAACAATGCCTACGGCCTCCGTCGCGCCGTGCAAGCCGGTGTCGGTATTGCTTCCCTCGCCGACTATATTGTCGCCGCTGACAGCAACCTCGTGCAGATTGACCTGCCCATCGAGCTGCCGGAATTCGACAGCTATTTCGTCTATCCTGAAGAGCTGAAGGAAACCAAGCGCATTACCGCCTTTCGCGATTTCATCGTGTCAAAGGCGAAGGAATGGAGCTTCTAGTTGTAGCGCATCGGCGCTGTTAACAGAAATAGGTCAGAGCATATGACCTAACAAGCTACACGGGCCACCTATTCTGCAAAAAGCAAGTGCAAAAGCTCATGAAAGAGTCACATGGCTCCCATGATGAAGCACCGCTTGCTGACTCTGCCGGCCACGGGCATGGTCTCTCCCGGATGCCCTATTAACGGGCAAACAAATGCGGAAGATACTCCCTCCCCTTGTGCCTTCCGCAACCGGTCTCAACTTGCGCACACGCAAACTTGGGATCGTACCCGACCAGGGTAGCCTCACTGTAAAGACCGGATTTTTATCCGGTCTTTTTTTGTACTTCACATGTAGAGAGGTTCTTTTTCCAGCCCAGTGTAAAGGTCGGCCACGTATTCGCCATAGCCATTGAACAGTTGCGTCGGCACCCGTTCGCCGGTTCCCAAAACCTCTTCCATGGCCTGGCTCCAGCGCGGATGCGGAACTTCCGGATTCACGTTGGCCCAGAAGCCATACTCCGAGGCCTGAATGGCTTCCCACAAGCCAATGGGCCGCTCCTTCACAAAGCTGATCTTCACGATGCCCTTGATCGACTTGAAGCCATATTTCCAGGGCAGGTGCAGGCGGATGGGCGAACCCATGCTTTTCGGCAAGGGCTTGCCATAGGCCCCTGTCACCATGAAGCTCAGATCATTCATGGCCTCCGCCATGGTGAGGCCTTCCACATAGGGCCAGGGATAACTGCTAAACAATCCCGGCTGCTGGCCCGTGGCAATCTCTGGCAAGTTGAACGTTTCAAAACGCACAAACTTTGCCTCCGCTTTCGGCTTTGCCATCTCTACCAAAGACTTCAGCGTAAATCCTGTCCACGGCACCACCATGGACCACGCCTCAACACAGCGGTGGCGGTAGATGCGCTCTTCCAGTTGTACCTTCTTCAACAGGTCATCGATTGCCAGAGTCTGAGGCAGCTCAACCTCGCCATCAATCACTACGCTCCACGGCCTGATGGGCAAAGCCTCAGCCGCCTGATAGATTTGCTTCGACGTGCCGAACTCATAATAGTTGTTAAAGGTCTTGTTGAAATCTTCCGCCGTAACTGCTCGGCCCGCATCGCCAAATTTGGCATTGAGTTTGGCGGGGTAAAGGCCAACAGACGGATCCTCCTCCGCCCGCACAGTGCCTGCAGACAGGAATGCCGCGGCTCCAGCTGCAGCCCCCATGAACTTCCGGCGGTCAAGGAACATGTGTTCCGGCGTCGCAAGTGACTCCGGCAGTTCCCAACCTTTGCGGTGCTTGATCAACATGTGCGGCGTGCTCCTATCGCTCATTGCACAATAGGCAGCCGCCTGAGTCTCCGCAATTCACGCTGTATCACAGTTCTATGATGAGGCCAGCTGAGCCTTCCTCGCGGTAATCACCTGTTCGGCCCCGCGCCCCACCAGCTCTGCCATGTGATCATGGCTGAATATGAATGTGCCCACCCCCGACGTGGCTGAGCGCAGCTCAATGATCAGCGAGCCAATTTCGGATTCCGGTAAATGCGCCTTAACCGTGTCCCAGCCAGGCCAGCCCTCGCGCCCGTCAAAGCCCAGAAGCTGGCCCCGGTGGCCGGTGACAATCTGGTTGATCCGCGATGTGGCATCGCTTGGTGCATGAATATCAACCGCCACAATGGGTTCGAGCAGCACCGGCGCACATTGCGGCACCCCCTCCGTCATTGCCAGCCGTGCCGCGAGCTTGAACGCCATTTCGGATGAGTCCACATCATGGTAGGAGCCCTCCGAAAGATTGACATTGAAATCAACCACTGCAAAACCAAGGGGCCCCTGCACCATCCATTCGCGCACCCCCGCTTCAACCGCCGGAATATACTGCTTGGGAACTACGCCACCTGTGATGGTGTCGGTGAACACAAAGCCGGATCCGCGCGGCAGCGGTTTGATCTCAACCGTCACATCGCCATACTGGCCATGCCCGCCCGATTGCTTCTTGTGCCGCCCGCGCAGCTGCACGGATTTCTTGATGGTTTCCAGATAGCCGATGCGCCGCGGCTGGGACTTCGCATGAACCCCAAACTTGCCCTGCAGGCGTTCAAGAGCAACACGCAAGTGCACCTCCCCCTGCCCCCACAAAACCATCTCGCGAGTATTGGCATTGTGCTCAAGTGACAGCGAAGGGTCTTCCTCAATAAGCTTAGCAATCGATGATGTCAGCTTCACCTCATCCTTGCGGTCCGTGACTGAAACCGCAACGCCGTAGACTCCCGGTGCAGGCTTCTGCACCGCCAATTGCCTGGTGGCACCCTTGACTGTTGAAATTGTCTCGCCCGTGTTGATTTTTTCCAGCCGTCCAAGTGCAACCGTGTCACCCAAGGCGGCCTTGGGCATTTTTGTGGGTGTTGAACCCAGCATGGAAAATACGCCCGCCGCCCGCGCTTCCTGGCCGCCGGCTCCATAGAGCACGGCGCCATCGGCCAACTCGCCGCCAAGC
>JAHFPK010000107.1 GCA_023266715.1 Hyphomicrobiales bacterium
CCCAGCGGTAACCCGGTTGAGCGGTGGGCAGCGTAACGCTTGCACTGTTGTGGCTCCGGTTGAACCAGATGAGCAGGCGCTCGTTGACTTCTGGGCAACTCAGGATCAGGCCAAAAACATTAAACGTTGGATCGGTCCAGTGCAGAACCCCGCCCTGCGCCGAAAGCCATTGAATATCTGGGTATTTCTGGCCGTTTGAGATCTGGCCCGTGAGAAAACGGTCAGCAAAATAGGGAGCATGACTAGCCCGGAACTTTGCCAATCCAGCGACATGCGCAATGAGGCCCTGGTCAGCCGTGCTCCAATCCAGCCACGTCGTTTCGTTATCCTGTGCATAGGCGTTGTTGTTGCCGCGCTGGCTGCGGCCAAATTCATCACCCGCTGTCAGCATCACTGTTCCCCGTGAAAGAAATAGGGTCGCCAGCAGAGCTTTCACATCCCGGGTAGGGTTTTTCGAAATCCAGCACGGCTCTTGCGAATTTCCATCCCGGTTGCCTTCACCATTGGCAAAGTTGTCCTTGTGGTCATGGGTGACAAAATCAAGAAGCGTAAAGCCATCGTGGGCGGCTAAATAGTTTATGCTGCTCGAAGGCTTACGGGTTTCGCGCGCAAAGAAGTCCGATGAGCCGGAAAGGCGCGTGGCAAAATTGCCCGTGGCTCCCGCATCACCCCGCCAGAAATGCCGCACGTCATCCCGGTAGCGGCCATTCCATTCGTGCCAGACGCCCGGAAATTTTCCAAGCTGATAGCCGTCGGGACCGACGTCCCAGGGCTCCGCGATATGGATGAGGGAACCCAGCAGGGGGTCGTGTTGAATGGCCCGAAGCAAGGGTGCACCACTGTCAAATCCATGGTTTTCTCGCCCCAAGACGGTAGCGAGATCATAACGAAATCCGTCAATTCCCGTCGCATTTACCCAGTGGCGCATGGCGGCCAATATATGGTCCATGACGGGCGCGCTGTTCGTGTCGATGGTATTGCCGCACCCCGTATCATTTACCAGAACGCCATTTGAATGCCGGTAATAGAGCGTGTTATCCAGCCCACGAAAGGAAACGGTTGGTCCGCCCAAATCGCTTTCGCCGGAGTGGTTGAATACGGCGTCGAGGATGACGCGCAGACCTTCCTCATGCAGAGTTGCAATGGTTTCCCGTATTTCCTTCAACCCGCCGGGGGCAAGCCGCGGATCCGGGGCAAAAAAAGTAATCGGATTATAGCCCCAGGCGTTGGAAAGCCCCTGCTGCGCGAGATGCCGTTCATCGGCCCACGCCATAAGCGGCATCATTTCAACTGTATCGACACCAAGCTTGAGAAAATGTTCGATGCATGCGGGATTAGCAAGTGCCGCCACTGTGCCACGAAGTTTCTCAGGAATTTGTCGATGGAGCTTGGTGAAAGCTTTCACGGCCACTTCATAAATGAAGCGAGGCGTTTTGTGCGGTAACCGCCGAGCGAGAGGTTGGGGTGCAGTGACTATGCACTTTGGCACAAAGCGTGAAGTCTGCGCATCCTTTTTTGCCAAATCGGGATGCCAGCTGAAAGCGCGATCAAGCTGGTCTGCGTGGGGATCAAGCAGTAATTTGGAAACATCAAAGAGATGGCCCTTTGCAACGTCATAGGGTCCCTCGGCTCGCAACCCATAATGCTGGCCGATTTTTACATCTGGAATAAAGCCGTAAAAGACATCACCATTGCGAGATAGCAATTCAAAGCGCGTTTCCTCATCGGACTCAAACAGGCAGAAAAATATCCGTATTGCATGTCTTGAGGTGACAGCAACATTCAATCCACCCTTTATAGGCGTGACTCCAAGGGGGGAAGGCGATCCGGCATTTGATTTAGGCATACTAGGTGATCACAGTCGGTTCCATGCGGCCCGTGCGTTCGGCGATGCCGGCGATGCCGCGCGCAAAGCCGATGAGATCAGAAAGAGCCGCCTGGGTTTCGAGCCCAAGATTCTTGGATTCATATTTCTCGACATAGACGCGCAATGTCGCCCCCGCCGTGCCCGTGCCTGAAAGCCGGTAGATAACCCGCGAGCCATCTTCAAACACTATACGGATTCCTTGATTGGCGGTGTTCGAGCCATCGACGATGTCATGGTAGGCAAAGTCATCGGCTGCTGACACCGCAAGTGCTCCGGCCTTTTCTCCTTTCAGGTTCGGCAGCTTGTCGCGCAGGAATACCATCATCTTGTTAGCCGCTTCCGCATCAACCTCTTCATAGTCATGGCGTGAATAGTAGTTGCGCCCATAGCTCGCCCAATGTTCCCTGACAATTTCCACAACGCTTTGCTGACGCTTAGCCAGAATATTCAGCCACAGCAAAACCGCCCAGAGGCCATCCTTCTCGCGCACATGGTTAGAACCGGTTCCCGCACTTTCTTCGCCGCACAGCGTAATCATGCCGGCGTCGAGGAGGTTTCCGAAAAATTTCCATCCCGTCGGCGTTTCAAAACACTTTATGCCGAGTTTTGCGGCAACCCGGTCAACTGCACAACTTGTGGGCATGGAGCGTGCGACACCTGCAAGCCCTTTTGCGTAACCCGGTGCCAGATGCGCATTGGCGGCGAGCAGCGCCAAGGAATCTGAAGGTGTTACAAACTGGTTCTTGCCGATGATGAGATTGCGGTCGCCATCGCCATCCGAGGCCGCGCCGAAATCGGGCCCGGACGCCGACATCATCAAATCATAAAGCTCTTTCGCATGAACCAGATTGGGGTCCGGATGATGCCCACCGAAATCAGGAAGCGGTGTTCCATTGACAACCGAACCCTTGGGCGCACCAAGGGCACCTTCGAGAATGGCATGGCCATAGGGGCCGGTTATGGCATGCATCGCATCGAACCTGACACGGAAGCCGGATTTGAAAAGCGTCTTGATCGCGTCGAAATCGAACAAAGTTTCCATAAGCTTCTGATAATCAGAAACCGGATCGACGACTTCGATTGTCATGCCTTCAATCTTTGACGTGCCCAATTTATCGAGATTGCAATCAGCGCCATCAGAAATTTTGTAACTCGAGATTTTCTTGGTATTGGCAAAGAACTGTTCCGTCATTTTCTCCGGCGCCGGGCCACCATTTCCTGCATTGTACTTGATGCCGAAGTCGCCATCGGGTCCTCCGGGATTGTGGCTGGCCGAAAGAATGATGCCGCCAAATGCTTTCGATTTGCGGATGAGGTGGGAAGCAGCAGGGGTCGATAGTAATCCGCCTTTGGCCGTCAGGACACGGCCAAAACCATTGGCCGCCGCCATGCGGATAGTGGTTTGAATGACCTCGCGGTTGAAATATCTACCATCCCCGCCAATGACCAGAGTCTTGCCTTTGAAACCTTCAAGTCCATCAAAAATAGATTGAATGAAATTCTCGGCGTAGTAGGCCTGCTGGAACACCGACACCTTCTTGCGCAAACCGGATGTTCCGGGCTTTTGCCCTTCAAAGGGCTTGGTGGGAACTGTTTTAATCATCTCAGGCGGCTTTCAAGAGTGAGCGGTAGAGATCGGCATAGCGCGCAGCGCTGCGCGTCCATGATACATCGGCCTTCATGCCGGCCCGTTGCATCGAAGCCCATGCGGCCTTGTCAGCATAAAGTGTGGTAGCACGTTCCAACGCATGTTCCAGTGCTTCTTGTGTAACTGGCGCAAATTGAATCCCCGAGGCAACACCCGCCGAAATGGCTGCATCATTGGCATCGATGATTGTATCGGCAAGACCGCCCACGCGCGCCACAACCGGAACACAGCCGTAACGCAAGCCATAAAGCTGCGTGAGGCCACAGGGTTCAAAGCGTGAAGGAATGAGTATGGCATCTGAGCCCGCCTGCAGGAGATGCGACAGCGGCTCGTCATAGGTCGTGGCGACGCCAACCCTGCCGGGATAGTGGACCGTTGCTTCCTTGAGCGGTCCTTCCAGTACCGCATCGCCTGAACCCAGAATGGCCAGCCTGCCACCGAGTTCAATGAGCCTGGGAAGCGCTGCTGCCACAAGGTCCATGCCCTTTTGCAGCGTAAGCCGGCTGACGATGCAATAGAGCAGCCCATCGCCAGTTTCCAGGCCGAAACGTTTCTCAATGGCCCGCTTGTTTGCTTCGCGTCTTGCCAATTGTTTTGCTGTATAGCTTTGCATGATATTTGCGTCATTGGCGGGATTCCAGATATCCGTGTCAATTCCATTGACGATCCCATGAACCACATTGCTCCGGACACGAAGCAAGCCGTCAAGCCCCATGCCGTCTTCGACTGTCAGAATCTCGCGGGCATAGGTGGGGCTCACTGTTGTAATGGCATCGGCGCATTGTAGCCCTGCCTTCAAATAGCCAACGCCGCCAAAATATTCCACGCCCTCAATGCCGAAGGCCCTGGGCGGCAGTCCAAGCGTGCCAAAGATCGAAGCCGGAAAATGTCCCTGAAATGCCAGATTGTGGACCGTCATGACAGTTTTGGGTCCGCCGCCATAGCGCACGTAGGCTGGAACAAGTCCCGCCTGCCAGTCGTGGCAGTGAATGATTTGGGGCACAAAATCAGCAACCGATCCCCGTCCGATTTCAGCTGCGATCAGTGAGAGGGCGGCAAAGCGCCGAGAATTATCGGGCCAATCCTTGCCATCAGGTCCAAGATAGGGATTTCCCGGCCGATCATAGAGATGCGGCGCATCAAGCACAAATAGTTCAAGCCTCTTCGCCTTGCCCCAGAGCAATCGTGCCGCACCGCCAAAGAGATTTTCCGAAGTGTAAGCAACCTCAAATTCTTCAAGCGCCTTCATGACGGCCGGATAACCCGGCATCAGGGTAATGACACTCACACCCTGTTTGGCCAATGCCGCCGGAAGGGCCCCGGCAACGTCAGCCAGCCCGCCAGTTTTGACCAGCGGAAATACTTCGGATGCGACACTAAGTATTTTCATGCCGTCAGTTTTGCAATCATTGGTTTGGTGATGAGGGTGACACCATTTTCGGTCCGCCTGAATCTCTTGGCATCTTCCACCGGGTCTTCGCCTACCACCAAGCCATCAGGGATCATTACGCCGCGGTCAATCACAACCTTCTTCAACACGGCATTTCGGCCAATTTCCACATAGGGCATGACGACAGCCTCTTCGACGTATGAATAGGAATTCACCCGGACACCCGTGAACAGGAGCGTTCGCCTGAGCGATGCACCCGAAACAATGCAGCCACCCGAAACCAGTGACGACACGGCCATGCCGCGTCTGCCGTCTTCGTCGTGCACAAATTTTGCTGGCGGCGTCACTTCACCGTAGGTCCAGATTGGCCAGTCATTATCATAAAGGTCCAAGGCGGGCAGTATGTCGCAAAGATCAAGATTGGCTTCCCAATAGGCATCGACAGTTCCCACATCGCGCCAATAGGCAGCCGCTTCCTTGGTCGAGCGCACGCAGGATTGGGTGAAGCGGTGCGCCACGGCTTTTCCGCTCTTCACGATGTAGGGAATGATGTCCTTGCCAAAATCATGGGAAGATTTTTTGTTGGCAGCGTCCTCCCGCAACAGATCAAGAAGATACTTGGTGTTGAAAACATAAATGCCCATGGAGGCAAGCGCATGGTCCGGATTTCCTGGAATGCCGGGAGGGTCCTTCGGCTTTTCTACAAAGGCGATAATCCGGTCCTTGTCATCAACGTGCATGACGCCAAAGCCGGTGGCTTCCATGCGTGGCACTTCGAGGCAGCCAACGGTCACATCTGCGCCCTGGTCCACGTGCTGCTGCAGCATCAGCTCGTAGTCCATTTTGTAAATATGGTCGCCCGCCAAAATTACCATATATTGGGGCTTATAGCCTTCGATTATATCGGCGTTTTGATGAACCGCATCGGCGGTCCCACTATACCACTGGTCTTCGGAAACCCTTTGGCTCGCTGGAAGAATGTCGAAGCTCTCATTGCGTTCCGGCCGCAAGAAATTCCAGCCCCTCTGCATATGCCGGATGAGGCTATGGGCTTTATACTGGGTAGCCACTCCAAAGCGCCGGATGCCGGAGTTCAAGGCGTTGGAAAGGGCAAAATCAATGATGCGGGATTTGCCGCCAAAGAACACTGCAGGCTTGGCCCGCCGATCGGTAAGTTCCATGAGGCGGCTGCCGCGGCCACCCGCTAAAACATAGGCCATGGCGTCACGGGCGAGTGGTGCGCTTCTGCGGGGTCCTGCCAATTTTTCCTCCCAAATTTTTTGTTTTTTATTATGTCGCCGAAAATTCCAAAATCAAGGTCGCCATTGGCGGTAAGGTTAGTATGGCTTCAGCGGGCTGCCCTGCGATCTCCTTCGGCTGGGCCAACACACTGCCACCATTTCCCAGACCCGTGCCTCCATAGGTCAGGGCGTCGGTATTGATCTTTTCAATCCAGCGCCCGGCCCGCGGCATGGGAACGCCGTAGCCAATGCGCGGAACCGGCGTGAGATTTGAAATCGAAACAATGGGAGAAGCTTCCCCGGCCCAGCGCACCCAGGCAAACACCGAATTTGTATGGTCATCGGCAATCAGCCACTGAAAGCCTTCGCCCTCGCAGTCACGCCCATGCATGGCTGAACTGGATTTATAGAGCGCATTCAGATCCTTAATAAGCGTTTGCACGCCCTTGTGCGGCCCAAATTCCAGTAAATGCCAATCAAGGCTCTTGGCCTCGCTCCATTCATCCCACGGCGCAAATTCCTGGCCCATGAACAGCAATTTCTTCCCAGGGTAGGCCCACATGAAAGTGTAATAGGCACGAAGCCCGGCAAATTTGGCCCAGGTGTCACCGCCCATTTTCTGCAAAAGCGAGCCCTTGCCATGCACCACTTCATCATGGGAGAGCGGCAGCACAAAATTCTCCGAGAAGGCGTAGAGCAAGCCAAAAGTCAGGTCGTTATGGTGATGGCGCCGGTGAATGGGATCACGCGACATATATTGCAGAGTGTCGTGCATGAAGCCCATGTTCCATTTGAAACCGAATCCAAGGCCTCCGTTGTAGGAGGGCTGCGATACGCCGGGAAACGCCGTGGATTCTTCCGCAATGGTAATGATGCCTGGATGCGTACCGTAGCACACCTCGTTCATGCGTCGGAGAAAGGCGATTGCCTCAAGGTTTTCATTGCCGCCACGTTCGTTTGGAATCCACTCTCCGCTTTTGCGTGAGTAATCGAGATAAAGCATGGAAGCCACCGCATCCACGCGCAGTCCGTCGATATGATATTTCTCCAGCCAGAAGAGTGCGTTGTTGATCAGGAAACTCTGCACTTCGGTGCGGCCGAAATTATAGATCGCCGTGTTCCAGTCGGGATGATAGCCCTTGCGCGGATCAGCATGCTCATAAAGCGCTGTGCCGTCAAAACGTGCCAGACCGAATTCATCTGTCGGAAAGTGGGCAGGAACCCAATCGAGAATAATGCCGATGCCTGCCATGTGCGCGGCATTCACAAAACGCGCAAACCCTTCCGGGTCGCCAAACCGCGACGTCGGCGCAAACAGTCCGGTTGGCTGGTAGCCCCATGACGGGTCATAGGGGTGTTCCGAGACGGGCAACAACTCAATATGGGTAAATCCCATGTCACGTACGTAACCGACGAGATCAGTTGCCAGTTCATCATAACTCAAAAACGCGCTGCCATCTTTTCTGCGCCAGGAGCCGAGATGCACTTCATAAATGGACATGGGCGAACGGCGCGCATCGCGTTGTGAACGCACTTTGAGATAGTCGCCATCCGTCCACTGGAAATGATCAATACTGGATACGACCGATGCCGTATGCGGCCGGAGTTCCGCCGCAAAGGCGTAGGGGTCAGCCTTGAGGGGCAAGCGGTTGCCATCGGCCCCAATAATCTCGAATTTGTATTTTACGTCTTCATCAAGACCGGGAAGGAAAATTTCCCAAACGCCCGTGCCCATGCGTTTGCGCATCACATGCCTGCGCCCATCCCATTCGTTGAAATCGCCAATGACGGAAACGCGCTGCGCATTGGGTGCCCACACGGCAAAATGCACGCCGGTGACGCCCTCATGGGAAATGACGTGGGCCCCCATTTTGTCGTAAAGCCGCAAGTGCGTGCCCTGCGCCACGTAGTAGTCGTCAAGGGGGCCGAGCACGGGTCCAAAGGAATAGGGATCAATGACATGCCAGTTGCCGCCCGCGTTGGTGGCTTCAAAGCGCAAGGGCTGCCGTTCCTTGAGTTTGACCGCACCCTCAAAAAACCCGGCATCATGGGTTTTTGTGAGATCACCGATTTTAAGCCCGTCTAAAGTGTGGGCCGTTAGCGTGTCAGCCCCGCTGACGAAGGCCCGGCTCACAAAACCACGCCCGATCTTGTGCAAGCCAAGAACTGCGAATGGATCATGGTGTTGGCCAACGACAAGAGCGTCAACTTCAGCCTTACTTAACACACCTGCTGCCATCGGGCTCTCACTGTATTTCCACTCACTATGGGGTGGAGATTGAAAAGGAGCAATGGCAATTTACGCGACAGGAATAGTCCAGATATCGCGGGCATAGTCACGGATTGTCCGGTCGGCGGAGAACCAGCCAAGCCTGGCCGTGTTGTGCACGGCTTTTTTGGTCCAGGCATGTGAACTGTCAC
>JAHFPK010000407.1 GCA_023266715.1 Hyphomicrobiales bacterium
CCGCAAGGGCGGTGAAAACAAACAATGTGATTTTGGTGCGCGCAACGGGAACGCCCATATTGCGCGCCGCGTTGGCTTCGCCGCCGGCTGCAAATATCCAGTTGCCAAAACGCGTGCGCCTCAAAATCCAGGTGAAGATCAAAGTGAGCCCAATCCACCAGACGATTGAAACCGGAATGCCGCTGATCGCAGGCAATCCATCGGCGCGTTTGCCGATCACGCCAAGCTCCGCAAGCCAGCGAACGGGTGTTTTAAAAACCTGGCCGGCAAAGATGGGGGTGATCCAGTCCACGTCGGAATATTCGTGGAGGCCCGAAGCCTGGGTGCGCCCCGTGATGCCGCGTGTTACTCCAAGGGTGAGCCCGCGCAGCATGAACAGGCTGCCGAGCGTCACGATGAAAGACGGCAGCCCTGTGCGCACCACAGTGAGCCCGTTGAGATAGCCGACGAAGGCGCAACTCACGAAAGCCAGCAGGACCGAAGCCCATACGGGCCAGCCGTAAATGATGGGCGGTATGGCGAGGAGGATGCCGGCAAAGCCGATCATCGAACCCACCGAAAGATCAAATTCACCGGCAATCATGAGCAGCGCAACGGCCGCCGCAAGAATGCCGAGCTGGGCAGAGACCTCAAGGAAATTCACAATGCCTTTGGCGCTGAACAGGCCGCTGTCGCCCGCTGTGATGCCAAAAAACACGAAGATGAGAACCGTTCCGGCAACGGCCCCAAGTTCAGGCCGGCTCAGCAGCCGGCCAAGCAACGGAACAGCGCGGACCCGTTCATCCTTCTCCGCAAGGCTCATGCAATCCTCCCAGCCAACATTGCCATGGCGGCCGGTCGATAGCCAGCCGCCATGATGGGATTAGCGTTTGCCTTGCTTAGCAAGATCGATAACCGAAGCCGCCGTTTCCTTGGTCACAAAGCCAGGTCCCGTAGGATAATCGGCAATCGGCGCGATCTTGTATTTCTTCCACAGGTCAAACATGACGACGGGAATATAGCCCATCGCATATTGCTGGGCATCGATGCCCCACTCCATCTTTCCGTCGGCCGTCGCCCGCAGGATGGTGGGTGACAAATCAAAGGTGCCGATCTTCACTTTGCCGGTGAGGCCAAGCTCGTCAATGGCGCCGAGCCCCGGTTCGGCGCTGTTGATGCCAACGGCCAGGATAAATTGCGTGTCGGGATTGGTCTTGAGATAGGCGGTGATGCGGGACTTCATTTCCGTCGGGTCCATCACGCCGTTAAGCACCGGCACGTCGACGCCAAGGCCCTTGGCAAAGCCCGCGCAACGGTCATCGAGGCTGATATTGCCGACCTCATGGTTTGAGCACACGGCTTTTGTAAGGCCAAGTTTCTTAACCCTTTCGCCAGCCAACACGCCCGCCTCATATTCGCTCTGTCCCATAAAGAGCAGACCGCCAAGTTCATGGGTAAGCTTCGAGCCGCCCGAGTCGATCACGATCACCGGAATCCCCGCGGCAACTGCATTCTTGATGGGTTCGCTGACAGCAGCCGGATCGGCAATCGAAACAACCAGGCCATCAGGCTTCGAGGCCGCTGCCGCGTCAATCATCTGGGCCATCTTGGCCATGTCGAAATTTTCGGGCGCCAAATATTCGGCTTTCACACCGAGCGTCTTGGCCGCGTCGTCCATGCCATTCTTGACGACGGACCAGTAAGGGTCGCCGCTTTGGCCATGGGTCACAAACACGACACGGGTTTCATCGGCGGCAGCCATTCCGGCGGCCGCCGACAGCATCGTCAACCCGGCCACCAGGCCGAGCACGGATTTCATTATCTTCGCAAGCGAGAACATGTTTCCTCCTGTTGATTATCTCCGCCAGCCGTGATCGCGGCTGACGGACCAGTTGCATTTTCAGTTTCTAGTTTACGCTTTCGCACTGGTTCCTTTCGAGATCGGGCATGCCCGCCTCATTCAATTCACAACCGTAAATCCCGCCTCCATGGCCAAGCACGACAGGTTTTTGAAACCCATCGTAGCATAGGTGAGCGGATGGGCTTTCTTGGGGTCCTGTTCCGCTTCGACCACAAGCCAGCCCGAATAATCAGCTTCTGCAAGCACCCGCAGGATTGCGGGATAGTCAATGGAGCCATCGCCCGGCACGGTGAAAATTCCTTCCATCACGGCCCCCATGAAACTCATGTCCTCGGCGCGGGCCCGCTCGAACACGGACTTCCGCACATCCTTGCAATGGACATGCACGACGCGCTTCACATGGGCCTTGATGAGGGTTAAGGGATAGCCTCCTGAAAAGGTTGAATGCCCGGTATCGTAAAGCAGGCCCACGGCTTCACCCGTATGCTTCATGAGCAGTCCGACATCGGCATCCGACTCGACAATGGTTCCCATGTGATGGTGAAAGGCCATGCGCACGCCGAAATCAACCATGCGTTCCGCCAGCTGCGTGAGCTTGC
>JAHFPK010000108.1 GCA_023266715.1 Hyphomicrobiales bacterium
AAGCCGGATTGGGCATCAAAGCCGGATGGGACATCGAAGCCGGATTGGGCATCAAAGCCGGATTGGGCATCGAAGCCGGATGGGGCATCAAAGCCGGAGAGGGCATCGAAGCCGGATGGGGCATCAAAGCCGGAGAGGGCATCGAAGCCGGATTAAAAATTTCTGCGAAATGGATTGCTGTGAAGCTGAGAATTTTCGCCGGCCTCTGCCTCTGGAAAATTCCTTCAGAAGAAGAAACTGAAATCGCTGCAGAGTTGCGCGAAGGCGCAATCGCTTTCGGCAAGCATGTGCCGCCAGCGGTCGTGGAAGAAAAAGAACCGGAGGTGCAATCATGACCCGCGCCCAGATATGCGAAGAGAACTCCCACCACTTCCCCGAAGACGCAGCCTGGCAGTCGCACTGTCAAAAAATGGCCCGCATGCGCGAAGCCGAGTTGCGACCGCTCGGGCTGGCTGGTCAGGCGGCGGCGAAGCTGGATGCGTTCGAGCCAATTGGGAGGGCCGCGTGATGGATGACGATCAACTTCTGACAATTAAAGATGTCTGCAGGTTTTGGGGCGGAAACAAGCCGCTCAATCCTGCAACTCTCTACCGCCAGATCGCCGACGGCAAACACCCCAAGCCGATAAAAGTCGGTGGCTTGAGCCGTTGGAGCCTGAATGAGTTGCGGGTTGAATTGCAGCGTAGGAAGGATGCCCGGACGTGACAAGTTTTCCTTATACGGATGAATATCTTAATCAGATTTACAAAGAGCTCGAAACCGCGAAGATGTTGCGCGATCTGACAATTGAAAAAGGTCTCGCTCTGATTGATTTGATAAGGATTGAAAAGAGGTGTGAGGATTTCAAATTCAGCGTGAGTGGCACCGGAGCAAGGTTGCCATGTGATATGCCTATAGGCAACATCGAGGCATTGCTCGACGAATTCATTGCGATGGCGACTCGCAGAGGCCTGATTTCCAAAACCGGGGAAGTTTTGCCATGATCCGCCCCCGCACCGTCGAACGACTGTTCATCCTGATCGCGGGCCTGCTGCTGGCCTACGTGGTCTTTGTCTTCATTGCGTTGGGGTATTGGTGATGGCTGACGATCTCGAATTCCGCATTGCCAAGCTCGAAATCAATTCTGGCGACGTGCTGGTTTGCAAGTTCGATCAGCGGCTCAGCGACGACCACGTGAAACACATCAAGGAAATTCTGAAAGATTCAATGCCTCATGGCGTCAAGTGCTTGATCCTTGAAAAGGGCATGGACCTCGCTGTTCTGACCTATGACGAAAGGGCATCAGCATGATCCGCCCCCGCACTTTTGACCGCCTGCTCGTCCTCATCATGGGCCTGCTGCTGGCATACGAGACTTTTTTGATTTTGGCGGGAGGGGTGTGATGGTGAATTTAATGCCGACCAGGGATCAGTGGCTTCGGTGCAAATCGCTTTTGCGAGATTGCGCTGACGATATCCAGATTCACATGATGAAGACGACCGGGACGGCAAATAACAGCGCGGACCTGAATTCCGCTCTGAAAAACTTGCAATTCGCCGCCACCGCGCTCGGCTACGAACTCGTCCAGCGCACCACCCCCGCAGCCCGAGACGGCGGGCGGATGGATTGCGAGGTGGACGAGCATGCTTAATTTCTCAAACGGCCGCTGCGTGTCTGCCACTGCCCAGGCGTTCGAATCCGAAACTATCAACGCCTTTTTTCGCAACATCCTCGCCCACTACCACGGCAAGACGCCAGCCGAGATCGCCAAACATGCGCGCGGGATGAGCGAGGCCGTCAAGGATTGGCCAGCACCGCGAGATGCACTGGTCGGCTGGGCTTTGATGCAATCCTGCGTCCGCATGCAACTTGATCAATTCGCCGACGAAGCTGACGCCACAGCCCAGGAAATGGAACAGGCCGCATGACCATCATCTATCACAACGATTTTGAGCAAGGCAGCGGTGAATGGGCAGCGCGCAGGTGCGGGATGCTCACAGCCTCGGAGATGGAATTGATCATCACGCCGACGCTCAAGATCGCCAACAACGACAAGCAGCGGTCGCACCTCTATGAGCTTCTGGCGCAGCGAAACAGCGGCTATGTCGAGCCCCAATACGTCAGCGATGCGATGCTGCGCGGCGAGAATGAAGAGATTGCCGCCCGCGAACTATATTCAGAAAAATATGCGCCGGTGCAGATTTGCGCGTTCGTCACCAATGACCGCTTCGGCTTCAACATCGGCTATTCGCCGGATGGCTTGGTGGGCGATGATGGCTTGATCGAGATCAAATCGCGGCGCCAGAAATTCCAGGCGCAGACGATCATCGAAGGCATTTTGCCGCCCGAGTTCTCGCTGCAAATCCAGACTGGCCTGCTCGTGACGGAGCGCAAATATTGCGACTTCATTTCCTATTCCAATGGCATGCCCATGTTTGTGCTGCGCGTCGAACCCGACTTGAAAGTTCAGGAGGCGATTGTCGATGCCGCCGCCGCTTTCGAGGAAAGGCTTGCTGAAAATCTGGCGGCATATCGCGTTCTTGCCGGCAAATTCTATCCAACCGAACGGAAAGATTACGAGGAAATAATCCTATGACAGACCTTTCGCAGACCATCGCGCCCAAATCTGACCAACTCAACAGCGACGACCTGATTGCTGGGCCTATGACAATCAAGATCACCAAGATCAGCGCCAATCCCGGTTCGCCGGAACAGCCCATCTCAATATTCTTTGAAGGTGACAGCGGCAAGCCTTACAAGCCCTGCAAATCCATGCGGCGCGTTCTCGTCAACACATGGGGCTCGGATGGCAACAAGTTCCCAGGCCGATCAATGACGCTATACCGCGACCCATCAGTGAAATTCGGCGGCTTTGATGTCGGCGGAATCCGTATCAGCCATATGACCGACATTGCCAAGCCGGTGACCATGGCGCTCACGGCAAGCAAGGCCAACCGCAAGCCATTCACGGTGCAGCCATTGCTTCCTGAAGGCGGCATTCCAGAGGCTTCGCCCGAACTCATTGACCTGGCCGAAACCGCATCCCGCGGAGGCGAGAATGTCTTGCGGCAATTTTGGACCGGGCTTTCGAAGATTGAACAACACTCGCTCAAGAACCGCTTAGACGATTTGAAGGCGGCGGCAAAGAAAGCCGATGAACCGCCAATCGACGGCGCACTGGAAGACGAGCCGACACCGCAGCGGCAAGAGCCTGCGGCAAACACGACGAAAGGCACCTCAGACTAACTAGAGAACCATTGCCTCAAGGGCTGTCGGGGCCTCAGAAACCCGGCAGCCCGCCCTCAAAGGAAAACGGAAATGCGGATGAAAGTTTGTCCCAAATGCAAAAGCGAATTGCCGAAGAAATCATTCAATCAGTGCGCAAGATATGCCGACGGGCTGTCTTGGTGGTGCAAGGGTTGCAATAGGAAATTCAGCGCTGAATGGTATGCAAACAATTGCAATAGACAGAAATCTGCCGCTCATTCCTATCGAAATGCCAACATAGAAAAAGTGCGCGAAAGCCGCGCCAAATACTATCAAGATCATCGCGACAAAATTGAAGCTGCGAAACGGGCTTGGTACAAAAAGAATCCAGATTTTCTAAATACTTATGAATCCGGCCACCGAATAAATCTTTCCGACAGGTATTTGAAAAAACTTCTGCGCGTATTCGTACCGCATGGAGAAATTCCCCCTTCACTTATCGAAGCAAAACATCTGCAATTAAAAACTTACCGCCTCATAAAGGAGAAGATGAATGAGCAACACACCTGAACAGATCGAATCCCTTGACGGCATAAAGACTGCAATGGGCAAGCTGTATGCCGAAGTCCGCGACGGAACAACGGAACTAAAAACCGCCGCCGAACTCGCCAACATTGCAGGAAAATATCTCAAGGCCGAGCAGTTGCAGCTCGCCCGCGAAATATTCATGGGACAGCTTGGAAAGAAGCCCGAAGCAATCTCGGCGCAATTGACGCAGACAGCATGATCATGCGCTTCATCGAATGGTTCTTTAGCTGGTTCGAATCCATCCCAGGCGAGGACGGATTGAGCGAATGGACCGACGATCCACACGACCTGCACGACCCGCAGCGCGTCACCCGCATTGTCTATGACGACGATTTCATTCAACTGGAAAGGCCACCGAAATGAAAACCATCCGAGATCAGGTTAGCCAGGTAGATGTCACAATAAATTTCATCAACACCGGTCGCGGCGCAACTCTGACCATGTGCGCAAACGGGATACTGCTCACTGAAACGGTGCGCGGTGACGCCTGGAGCATGGCGAAGGTGGCATTTGCGAAAAGAGACCTTAATGCGTTTGGCAGCTTCTTTGACAAGGATGAAAAGCGAGAGGCCGCATGAACCGCATCCTCCTCGCCCTCGCCCTTCTCTGCACCCCGGCCCATGCTGGTACAACCGAAGTGCTGAAAACGCCGACATGCGCTGCAGGCACTGCCGTGAAGGTGATTGAGCCCGAACCAGACGTGATCGTGATCAATTATTTTCTCGCGCAACAGCAGCGAAAGATTTGGCTCAAGAATTATTATCGCAGCAGGCCTTGCGCGAATGTGGGCAGGGTTCGGAGTGCTGCGGATGGGAAGTGTTATCTGAGATCGAGGTTGCCGTGAGCTTCACGTTTCCTCAAGAAATCAAATTCACTATCGGCACCGATGAAATGAGCGCGTTTTTTAACCAGGCGCTTGAGCTTCGTGTCGCTTTGGCATGCCACGTGAGGGACAGCAGCCGCCCAAGAGTGGACGAGTTATTCTCAATGATGTCCCTTGCAGGCTGCATAGTCGAGGCTTTGAAACGCTCGATTAAAGAACAGATTCCGGAGGCGGAAATTGGCGCTTAACCTCCACACCATGGACGAGGCGGCAGGCATGTTGCGCATATCTCGGCGCACTCTGCAAGACTTGATCAAAACTCGGCCATTTTACAAACTGGCAGGCCGCCGGAAGCTATTCAGCCAGTCCGACATCAACAAGATTTATGAGGCCCTGCCATGCCCCTCAAACTCGTTCGCCGCCACGGCTCCCGCACATGGTACATTCGCGGCTCCGTCCGAGGCCAATCTATGGACGCGAGCACGAGAACTGACAACCGGGAAGCGGCAGAAGCCATCCGCATCAAAGAGGAACAGCGACTCCTCGACCGTAGTGTATTTGGCGAACGAGCAACGGTGACATTCTTGGAAGCAGCAGTTTCATTCATGGACAAAGGCGGTGAGGCGAGGTTCATCCAGCCCCTGCTCGATCACTTCGGAACCCGCAAGCTGAATTCGATTGGCCAGGCGGATATCGACGCAGCAGCCAAAGCCCTCTATCCAGAGGGCAAGCCATCCACCCGTGACCGCCAGGTCTATGCGCCAATGAGCGCTATCCTTCGCCATGGAGCGAAGCGGCAATGGTGCGATTTTATTGTGCTGGAACGGCCAAGTTTCGATAATGCGCGGATGCGCTGGATATCGCTCGCCGAGGCGGATAGGCTTGTGAACGGCGCATCCGAGCATTTGCGGCCGCTGCTGGTTTTCCTCTTCGGCACTGGCGCCAGGCTGTCAGAGGCGCTTCATCTGCAATGGTCAGAAGTGAGCCTTGGCCGGAACCATGTGACCTTCCGCAACACAAAGAACGGAGACGACCGTGGAGTGCCCTTGAGTGATAAGGTGGTCGAAGCCTTGGCAGCTTTGCCCCATCGCCTGGGCCCCGTCTTTCTGCGCGATGATGGCCTGCCTTATCAGCGGCGTGAGGATGGCGGCGGGTTGATCAAGACTGCGTTTAAGACCGCATGCCGCAATGCTGGCATCGCTGACTTTCATCCGCATGACTGCCGGCACACCTGGGCGACATGGCATTACGCTGCCAATCGAGACCTCGCCGCGTTGCAAAAACTCGGTGGCTGGAAGAGCCACGAAATGGTGCTGCGCTACGCCCATGTGAACGTGCAGAATCTGAGCGCCAGCATCAAGGCTATGGGATGGTGAAGGTGGGGAAAATATGGGAAGGCAAATTATGAAAGCCCGAAAACAAAAGGTTTCATCGCCGTTCGCGCGCCATTACCAATGGAGTGCTCTACCACTGAGCTACAGCAGCACTGTGGGAAATTCCCTTACAGAATCAATACATGCCCCGCAACCCAAATTTGGCTATTCGGCAAGAACCGGCAAGAATAGGCATCATTCGGCATGTAACGGTGGGGAAAAGCTGGGGAATCTGTTCCCGAGGCGTTTCCGGTGGGCAAGACCACTTGCATGTCAAGGTAAAAGCCTTGGCAAAAGGCGAACGATTTCAGTGAACACAGATGCGTTCGGGCTTCTTTCGTTCACTACAGGTTCACTGACACCTTGGGCAGCCATGGGCGAATTTATGGAGAGGCGGCGTGGATAGACACGCATCAGCACCTAGCTTGTTAGTACGGGATTGACAGATCAATGATCCAGTTCCTCCCCGAAACTTGGACTAGGGTGACGAAATCCTCGCAAGAGGTGAGACGTGGTGCCGAAGTCGTCAATCGGCAGTCAGTAAACAATCTGGCCCTCTCCACCCCATACGTTTCGTTCACTACAGGTTCCGGAGAATACGTAGGGAGAGAAGTGATATGAGTAAAATTAAGCCTTTAATCGACGAAGGATGGGTAATCGTCAATCCATATCGTTCAGTATGGCATCGGGGCTATTTTGAAACGGAAACAGCGGCCCAGATGTTTCTGAAAGAATTTTGGGGCTTTGATGAAAAACAAATTAAAAAATTCTCCATCGTTAAGGGGCGCGCGACATTTGAGGCCACCCCATGACATTACCAAGCGACGGACAGCCCCATCAATGGTTTCCAAAGGGAGCAGATGGAATTTATCGCCAAACACGCGAGCATCGGCAGATGGAACTCATTGATGCTGCACGGTGGGTTGCCCGCGAGAATGTGATGAATCCATATCTGAAAGAGGATGAACGCAAGGCCATAGCCGATTATGGATACCGTGGAATCAGAAGCGACATATCCGCCGCCTTCATTCTAGCGCACCGGGAACGGATTTATCATTATGCATTCTCTACAATGAGAAAAACCGCCACTGACTGGATTGAGTGGTTCGAGAATGTTGAGTCGCACGTTGGCGAGAAGATCAGGAATCACGCCATAGCGCAGGGACATTTTGTAGGTGTTGATTGCCATGCGCCGCTTTTTGCTGACACCTGGCGGGCTTATGGCGAGCGCTGCAAACGGGAACAGCCCTATCAAGGAAGAGGTGAAAGATGAAATTCAAGTTTGGTCCGGCGCGGAAGGCCCTCACATAGAGGACAAGGGGAGAAACATCGAGCTTTGCGAAAACATTGCTGAGGAGGATTGGAATACACGATGAAGGTGAAGCCATGACAAAAGACACAGGCGGACTGGCGTTTCCGCAATACAAAGCGAACGCAACTCCCGGCGGCGGCATTCACTACGATATGGCTGGCGGCATGACCTTGCGCGATTGGTTTGCGGGACAGGCGCTTGCCGGAACGATAAATTTTCCGAATGCCCCAGATTTTGAAATGGCGGCAAGACAAGCCTACGCAATGGCCGACGCCATGATTGCCGAAAGGAACAAGCCATGACCGACATTGAAGCCATTGAAGCGCTGGTTGAACGTCTTGAGCATCAAACCAAAATATATGTCGATCTTGGAAAATATGATAGTGCGGACCTTGCGAAAGAGTCTGTCCAAGCCATCCTCTCCCTCACAGCCAAGCTGCGGGAGATGGAAGAAGCTTTGAAAGAGGCGCGGAGAAAGGCGCTTGAGGAAGCGGCGAAAGTGGCTGAGAAAGTGGCTGAGAAAGTGAAATGGGATTACGGGATCGGGCTTCTCAAGCACGATAAAGGAACTGTACAGCGCCGCGCGGCTTCAAAAGTTAGCGCCGCAATTGTCGAAGCCATCCGCGCCCTCACAACCCCGGATAACATGGAGATGAGATGATGGAATATATTTTGATAGTTTGGGTTGCCCTTGGCGTTCCTGTTGCTCAGGAATTCAAAACCAAAACCTCTTGCGAGGCGGCTTTGGCGCAATGGACAGGACAAAATAATTGGGCCACGAACGGCGCTTATAGAGGCCTATGTACCCCCAAATAAAAAGCCCCCAGCCAGGGAAGGCTGAGGGCTCATAACATTAAGGCCGTTCAAAACCAGAGGGCTTGCGGGCCCGTGACGCGAACTCCCGACAAACGAAACACGCCACGGAGCCGCGTGGCCCGGAATTTAGTACTACTTAGCCAGAGGACTAAGTTTAGCCTGAAGACTAAGTTTGGTTAGCGGTGCCCGCCTTCCCCTGGATGCGGCCTTTGCTTGGTAGCCGGCACTTCATTCCGCCTGAAAGCTTCAATGCGCTTCTCGCGGGCTTCCGGGGTTTCTGGCTTGAGGACAATGGGTGCCAGGAATTTCCAAGCCGCCGAAACGGCAATCTTCGCCAGCCCTGCTATGAAGGCCGGGTTTCGAAACGCCATGAACACGGCCCCTGCCGCAACGGCAAAGAGGCCGAGTCCTATAGGCCAGAGCCAGCCCATT
>JAHFPK010000109.1 GCA_023266715.1 Hyphomicrobiales bacterium
TGGTCAGCATGCAGCTTGTGCGTCTCGCTCGCCTTGGCCTGCCATCCACAGCCTGGCATCTGGCAAGTGAACAGCGCCCTAACCAAG
This sequence comes from Hyphomicrobiales bacterium, assembly GCA_023266715.1. GTDB lineage: Bacteria > Pseudomonadota > Alphaproteobacteria > Rhizobiales > Aestuariivirgaceae > Aestuariivirga. Next base: position 88 of record JAHFPK010000109.1, read on the forward strand.
CACTGCCAACGCAGCCCTGTTGGCACATGGCACCAGAGCTTGAGCTTATACCAGCGATGATAGGCTTGGGCTCCTGGTGATCGCTGATTGTTGCGAGTGAAATGGCTGGCGGTGAAGTCCATACCCAACACCTTAGCTGCAGCTACTCGCTCTGGCATGGGAAGAGCGAACCGACTTCCAAAAGAAAATTATTCAAACGAGAGGCTGGATTCGACACCAATTTATCCTCGCAACCGTGCGCGCGGGGAGAGAGGGTTGCGCCATCATTGCTGTCGCACCAGCTCGGCGGCCCCAATGTTTCCTTCAACATCGCTCTCATTTAAAGCAAAACCCGCCTTCGCGGGCGGGTTGCGGATGACGCAATTGTGGACTTAGGCCAAATGTGTAGACCTCGGGGGGGCGAGTTGTCAAGATGCCGGCTGAATGACTGGCCGGTAATCGGCAGCATGACTGCTGCCGCCTTGGATTGAACGCTTTCCGTGATAGTGGTGATCCAGCTCGGTCAAAGCGTTCCGAAACGTCACAATGCCTGCATATCTCGCGTCTTTGTCGTCTTTAATGGGGTGCGAACGCCGGGCGTAAGTTGCCAAATCTTCTTCCAAAAGCAGGATGTTGATAAGCGCGTTCGAATGCACCTTGCCAACGGCAAGGATGGCCTCGGCGAAGTTTCCGGCAGCAATCAGCCTGCTTTCGGAGGTCGGCTCGATCTTGCCACCGTCCACCACGTCTCGGGCGGTATCGACTGCGCTTACGATGCCGATCTTCGAGACGTACCAATCCTCGTAAAGCTGGGCGCCTGCCGAATAGTGATCGAGCGTGATTGACCGCCTGGACATGAGCATGTCTAGAACCGATCCGTCGAGCATGCGAAGGTTGCTTGTAATCTCTTCGCGGTCACCGACCTTCATGGTCATGGTCACTCGCTCTGAAGCATCGCCAGCTTTTCGAAGCCGCTCTTTCGTTGGCTCGGTGTCATCGGTCAAAGCAGCACCGCCTGGCCAAGCCGTTCATTTCTGCGCTGTTTGATTCCACTCGCCTTCATCGGCGCGTCATACGTGATGTGGCAACGCTGGCACCAATGCCGAAGATTATCTAAAGAATTGTTTTCTGGTGTTTGGTCGAGATGCGCAGTCGTAAGCACGACCCTTGACCCGGTGACGGGATGCGGCTCATAATTCACTGCCCTGCAATCGGGATAAGCTGGCGAGCCTTCGCACCTATTGCCCGAGCGCTCACGAACCTGGGCGACGATATCTTTCCAGTTTTTCGGATAGCGATCTTTGTTTTCAGGCCTGATTGGCATGGCTCGCCTCAATTTCCAACCGCTTCAACTCATGCACAATTTCTGACTTCTCCACATGAAACGCTTCCGGATCGCCATGCCTGGGAACATTGCGGTCAACTCGCTCGCGGATGCGTTTGAGGGTTTCGGGGTTCATGCCGCAGACTTTCTCCGATGCGCACCGGCAATAGCTGTATCGTGGCTGGCAATCAGCTTGTCCATGTCGAGATCGGATTTATATTCATTGCCGTGACGGTCGGTATATTTCGGCTTTGGCACCTTTGAGAGAATTGGATCTAGCGGGATGTTGTTCCTGAAGTTGGCAATGAGGTCTTTGATCCGCACATTCCTCGCCTCACGCTCATTTTCCGAGACGTTGTATTTTGCCTCTTCCTCTTCCTGCTTGGCACGGTTTTCTCGCTCAATCTTATGCAGTTTGGCGTTGCATTTTATTTGTTCACGGCGGGCCAGTTCATCATCCAAAGCCTTCTTTACGTCCGCTGTCTTGGGCACGAATTGCAGCTTTCCTGGCAATCCTTGTGGACCCATGGCACGATAGGCCACCGACAATGGATACATGGCGATGACCTCCTTGACCGCAACGACAAAACCCTTTGCTTCGTGCGCCTTAAAGTCAGGATAGTTGCGCAAAAGTCGCGCGGTAAGTTCAATGGCCGCAGTTTCGCCGCACTGCGCCGACTCACATTCAATTATGCCGATGACCGCATCGCAGATCTCATCGGGCAGCAGTCTTGTGCGCCAATCAGGGATCGCGGAGGTGTTGAGAATTGTCATCGCTTCCTTGATTTTCTCGTCTGAGTTCGTCGAGGGCTTCTTGGACACCAGAAGGGTCTGAGCGAGATTTTCCATTCAAAAAACCTTTCAGTTGCGGGTATTTTCTCAATTGATTTCGGAAGGTTGCCTGCCAGTCGAGCTTTGTTCCGCGGGCGCCTGGTACGCCCACCCAATAGTCGAGAAATTCGGCGAGGCATGAATCCCAAAGAGATTGCGTAAAATGCAGGTCTTTAGCCACTTTTTGACAGCTTTGATCCGGCTGAAAATCGCGGCTTATGCGAGTTCCCTTGGACGGTTTTGGTTCGATTGTGGCGACGACGCAAGCGTCGTCGATTGCACTACCACTTCCTACTTTTTCTTCTTCCTGTCTCGTCTCGTCTCGTCTATGGGACTTCGTTACGTTACTACGTGACGCACTTTCGCTACGTTTGGCGATACGTGCTTCTGTGGCGGCTCTAGTGCGTTCGTGACGTTCTGCTTTGGCAAGAGCGGCACGTCTTACGTCGTCGCAAAGAGTTTTGTTATAGAGCCTGCCGTCGCTGCACAGCACAAAACCCCGCAATGCCATTTCCTTGACCTTCGGCCATTTGGATCCTGTCCCTGAAAATCCGGCGAGTATGGCGTCATCGTTCGGTAAAGAGCCTGCCGGTTTCTGGTTCCAGGCCCTGCACCAGAGCACCACGGCAGCCTTGAAGGCGTCGCCGGTCGACAGCGCCAAAAGTTCTGATGAAATGATTTTCTGCGTGTTGAGCATAAAACCTGGGAGGCCCTCAACGTCGTGGCTGAGATCGGTAAATGGCTCGGGAAGGTCAGTCACTCCGCCTCCTCCACTTTGCTGCCCCATCGGGCGATGAATGCGTGATGCTCGCAGTAGGATTTGTGCGAGATTTTCGCCCCGCACATCGTCTTGTCCTGCACTGTGAACTTGCACTGGTCATCGGCGAGCGAGAGCAACGGCCCAGGTCTATATTCCGTCGCCCTTGTCTTCGGCCCGAGCACCGCGCGATAAACCCTGGCGTTGCTGCCGGCAATCTGCTTGCGCCGCGGCACGTCGCCAAGTTGAGTAATCGGGTCCGGCTGTTCGTAGGGGCGGAATTCAAAGCGCTTGCCGGTGAAAACGAGGCGTTTCATTTGTATCCCGCCTTCCGCATCTTCAGAACCTTGTCATAAACCCGGTGATAAGCCACATGCAGCGCCGCAGCGCATTGCTTGATCGTCTTGCGGTCCATGTTCTCCTTGAGCCATGCGATCTGGCCTTCGCTCCATGTGAGGCCCCGCCGTTTGGGGATTCCGGCAAGCGCCCCGCGCTTGGCTACCGACGCCTCACCACCCTTGACCATGTATTCCTTGCTGTAATTATTGTTGAAGCTCGAAGCGCCGGAGAAATTCTCGTTGACCTCTTTGCACTTCACCGCGCCATCAGGTGTGAAGTAAAAAAACTTGCCGTCGAGGGCGCGCTTCATTTGCTGTTCGAGATTCATGGTATCGACCCCTGCCCTTCCAGCCAACGCTCTTCAATTGGCCTCCCGACACGATTGGCCCTCTCGATGCCCTGCAGCATGCCGTCCGAAATGCCCCTATCAACATAGACAACCGTGGCCTCGGCGCGCTCACCCCATTCCAAGCCTGCAGCTATGCCGAGTGTGCGTTCTGCCGGGATCAGGTCGTTCAAAACGCCCGTTTGGGTGTAAAGCAGATGCGATGCGAACGGTGCCTCACCGCGCAAAAGACAATCCCGCATGCAGGCCCTGGCGTAGGCTTTGTTGGCCTCAACGTCGCCAGCATATGGGCTTTCGATAATTACAAGCCTCATGCAACCTCCCGGAACTTGTCAGTCTGATTTCCCCATACATCCCATCCAGATCGCTTCTGCCTTGCAAAGAGTTCGAGATATGGGCCCGCCACCAGCCGTTCAATGCGTCCATGAATACCGTCAGGCTTTCTCGAATGCTCGCGGCGCGGCGAGATAATCGATTGCCGCACGTCAGCGTTCAAGCGCTTGGGCTTGCCGCGTGTTGCGAGAAGGCAGACTTCCGAATTGGCGCGTGTCCAATAGCCCATGCCCATCTGGCCTTCGAGTGAGTCCTGGAAAAGCTCAATCTGCCCGGCGTGAGCCTTCATCCAATTGAAAGCGCAGGTCTTGTACGTGAAGCCCCAGCTTTCAATCAGGCTGATAGCCTGCAGAAGCGTGGGCCAAGTCACCCAAATGAAGAGGACGCAATCATCCGCGGCCAATTCAGTGATCGGCAAAGCTGAAATTTCCTCGGCAGACATGGTTTGGTAATGGACAGCAGCAGCAACATTCGTGCCGTGTCCGGATCGCCGCTTGACGGCAGTTTCGCCGCTCCAGACCTCGTAACGCCAAGGCGGATCAGCCAATATCGCGCCGTAACCGTTTTTTGTAAGGCCGTCGAACATTACGCCGCCGCCCTCTCCCGCTCTTCCATGGCCATGCGAACGCGCGTCACCCTGGCGGCGGTCTTGCGGCGGTATTCAACATCCTGGTGCGCACAGCCAAAATCCCAAAGCGCGCAAGCCTCGGCCGCGTGGTGATTGTCGATCAGCCAGCCCCGGTCAGCGCAGGCTTTGAGTGCTGCGTCCTTGAGCCAATTGGTGCGGTCGCGCTCGGCGGTCCACTTGGGAGCGTTCCCGCGGCCGAGAAAGCGTTTCCGCCATGTGCCTATGTCAACCATGAAGCATTCGCAGCCGATGAAATCACAAGCGGCCTCGATGCCGGCTACAACCTCGAACTGCTCATAGACCGTCTGCGAATTGAAGCGCGCCGCGTTGATCACAATCTGCTCGCAATAGACCGCTTGCGGTCGAATGACCTCCATGAGCGAGATTGCCCATTTCCGGACTTCGCGGATCAGCAGCACACCGTTTTCGCCGTAGCTTTCGAAGGGCTCCACACCCCAGGTTGGCGCCGTGTCGCCGACGCTGTCACCGTGGCAAAAGCCGGTGTTTTTCCTGCTTTGATCGAGGCCCAGGATGATCATCGTCAGCCGTTCAGCGCATGTTCAAAAAGGTTCATGTCACCCAGCTTGGCGCTGATCTCGGCAAAGATCGCCTTCTGCGCGTCGCTCAAGGTATCGGTGACGCGCTCTGCTTTCCGGCGCAGCGCACGTTCGCGCAGTTTGGCGGCGAAGGGTTTCTTTGGAATTGAAGCTTCGGCCGCTTCGGTTTTGATTTCCTTCTGGCGGTCACGATGCGGCTGGCAGGCAGCTTCGGCATCGGCCATGATCTTGTTGATCTTGTCGTCCTCATCTTCATATTCAGCAATGAATCCCTTCAATGCGGCTTCATCGATGCCGTTGACGCTCGCATGCACCTTCGCGCCTTCTGTCGGATCATCTGGAATTTCGGCTGTGCGTGGCATTCAGTTTCTCCTATGAGTTTTTGCAAGCAAAATCGCGGCGGAAATTACCCCACCGAGAAACGAAAATAGCAATATCGTTGCGCATCTTTTTCTCCTTTTCACAATTCGTTCCGCTTGGCTCGGCGGTTAAATTGTGGTTGTGAACTTCAATGTTCCGCGTACTGATCAAAAACTGGTGGAAGGGCACAAGCGAGGCCAGCCCATGCCCTTCCTATCAAACGGGAGATGCGGTGAACCCGTTCGAACTGAAACTGGAAAAATGCCGGATGAGGGATTGCGTTTCTCATCCGGCCAAGTCGATGGGAGGGGAAACAACTCCAGACAGGAGTCAGTCCGGCAGGTTGATCCGCTGCCGTCCGGTCGCCCCTGCGAACAGGGGAATTTGTCAATGATCTTGATTCATGTGAAAGAAGTGCAGGACAGCGATTCAAGCGCCGCCCTGCCAACGCGAGACATGAATGGAGGGACCCCATGTCAAACTCCCCGCGCATTGCTATCAAGTGTCCGAAATGCGGCCATAAGACTGAGCAAACGGTTCGATGGCTTAAGACGAATGACGAATTTGTTTGCCCCGGTTGCGGCGGACTGGTCAAAATCGATGGCCCTGCCTTTATTAAGGAGATCGAGGGCACGATTGGCAAATCGGTTAAGGACTTTAACCGGACAATTCGAGGCATCAACAAGCGCAAGAAATGAACTCACTGCTTCGTCGAAAGGCGCGCTGTCAACAGTGAATTTTATTCTGCCCTCAGCCATCTATGCCGCCTCCACGGATTTGGAGGGGGCCGGGCCGAAAATGTCGGGGCGCAGATCGCCGCGCGTCACCATACAATCGGTTGCCCGTTCAATGGCAATTGCAAGTTCGGCAGAAATGTTCTTCGCTTCGTGCAAAAGGAAGGATACGCCGGGCTGAGTGATGCCAATTTTGTCTGCAAGAGCCTTCTGAGACCCGCAATAATCAACGGCAAGCTGTAGGTGAGTTTTAAATTCCATGGACGCTAGTTATCAGGAAACTTATAGAATTGCAATAAGCAATCTGTTAGCGCCGCCTCATAACAATACTGATATTGTTGGCGGCATGACATTTGCTAACAATTTGAAACCCTTACGCGAGGCTCAGGGGCTTTCGCAGCCTCAGCTCGCCAAGCTGGCTGGCGTTTCTCAATCTCTAATCGCTCAATTGGAGAGCGGCGCAGTCACATCGACTAAGCACATCTTCAAGATTGCCAAGATTGTGAAAGCGCCGGTGAGTGCCTTCGATGAATCGGCCGCAGATCAGGATATCGGAACAAAGCTGCAGAAGGCTCCGATTGTGAGCAACAGGGCCGATACGCCCATCTATACGTCGGCTGAGGGCGGCAGGGGAGCCCTGATCGTGACCTGGGAGCCTGTCGAATGGATAGTGCGCCCTGCCCCACTGCTTCACGCCAAGGGCGGCTATGGCGTACTGGTTTCAGGCGACTCTATGTTCCCTGCCTATGAACCCGGGGATACCGCTCTTGTGAACCCGCTAATTAAACCTGCCCTGATGCGCGATGCGATCTTCTTTAAGGGAGATGATGACAACATTTCAGAAGCGCTTATTAAGCGTCTCATTCGGGCTTCATCGACCGAATGGCACGTCCGGCAATGGAACCCTGCCCGCGATTTCACCCTCAAGCGGGCCGAGTGGGGCCGATGTCACGCCGTTATAGGCAAGTGGGGGCGTTAGGAGGCTCAAATGCGGATAATACTAGCCCTGATTTTGCTCGTGATTGTTGCTTCCGTTGTCAACAATCAAAGGATCACTACGCCCTATCCGATTAACGCTCAGCCAAAAATTGCGGAGAGCGTGGCTTACCCAGGCTGCTTTGCCGTGGAAAAATTTAAGGCTGGCGTAGTGAATGAATGTAGTCAGTCGCCATGCTACACACTCAACCTCACTGGCAAATTGCGAAACAACTGTTCAATTCCGGCGGGAGCCCTGATCAAAATTACGGCTGAAGACAGCCACGGCGCCGTCGTTGATACATTTGAGGGGTGGCCAGCTTCGATCAGAAACATTGAACCGAGCGATGGTTACTCTTTCAATTTCGGGCCGGGAATGATCTATCAAAAGAACATGGCAAAGTTCTCGGTAGAAGTGATTGATGCACGGACTTGGCGTTGACCATCTTGGCTGATCTGGCTTGGAGGGCGATGTGAGTGAGCCTTCAAAATTTAAATACATCGATCACGATGGTGACGGTCTCATAAAGCTTGTCTTCGAGACCCCGGACGGAGTGCCGATGTGGCTGAAAGTCACGCCGCAAAATCTTCACGCCATGATGCAGATCGTTCCCCCGGCGCTCAACATTGAAATTAATCGCCAAACTGGCCCCGGTCCTCAAAAGCATTTCAAGGTGCCTGTATATTCGTTAGGGGTGGGGGTTACTCTTGATCCCAAGGAAAATCTTGTGACGTTTCAGAGTGGAACCTTGATGCTGTATCACTTTGTGCTGAATGACCGACAAGCCGAAGTGCTGATAGACGAACTCCAAAAAAACCTACTTCATCCAACGAAAACCTTATCGGAAACGAAGCAGTAGCCAGACGTAAAGGCTTAATCTCAGGCCATTCTTCCCGCTTTTCCATGCCCCTCCATAGCATAACCAAAAATCTAAGTATACGGTTTTCGTATTTTTCATTTGACGTGTATACGAATATCGTATAAGCAAGGCTCCAACACTCAGGAGCCACCATGCAACCCAACATTCTCAAAATCACCAAAGCCGACCTGGACGCCGATAATTTCTACATCGGCGCCACCGAAGTTTCGGAGCAGGAATTCGATGGCTCGATTGAGATTGACGCCAATCTCGGCTGGGTTCGGTTCAAGGGCTCGCTTCGGGCGAAATTGAAAATCAATTCGCTGGCCGGATCGGGCATCGAGGCCGGAGAGGGCATCGAAGCCGGATCGGGCATCAAAGCCGGATCGGGCATCGAAGCCGG
>JAHFPK010000408.1 GCA_023266715.1 Hyphomicrobiales bacterium
TAGGGCGTGTTGAGTTTTCCACCGGAGGCAAAAGTGGAGTAGCCGTGGGTAAGGTCCATCAAGTTAAGCGCGCTGGTTCCCAGAACCATTGGCGGCCAGGTTTCCAGTTCCTCGTCAATACCCACGTCATGGGCCGTCTTGATGATGGCCGGACGGCCGATGTCAAGCATCAGCCGGACCGGGACCGAATTGTAGGAGTGCGTCAGCGCGCTCGTGAGCGTGATCTTTCCGCCATATTTTCCGCCATAGTTTCCAGGCGACCAGCCGCCGACCCTGATGGGAGCATCCAGCACCATGCGATCGGGCGTATATCCGGCAAGCAGCGCCGCCAGATAAACGAATGGCTTGAAAGCGGAACCCGTTTGCCGTTCGGCGTTGGTGGCGCGATTGAACTGGCTGCTTTCATAATTGCGTCCGCCGACGATTGCCTTCACGGCACCCTCGGGCGTCATGGTCACCGAGGCTGCCTGCGTGAACCTGTAGCCTGGCCCATCCGTGTCGATGACGTCATTGAGGATTTTCTGCGCCGCCGTCTGCAACTTCACATCGACCGTTGTTTTGACTTCGATCACGAAATCGCTGAGCAGGTGTTGTTCTTCGAGAAGCGCTATCGTTTCCCCATAGGCCCAATCAAGGAACCAGTCCGGGCTGTCAAGGTTTCGCTGCGCAATCACCGGCGGCGCCTCGCGCCTTGCCTGCAGAAGTTCACCCTGCGTAATGAAGCCCGCATCCAGCATGCGGTAAAGCACAACATTGGCTCTTGCCTTCGCCACTTCCATATTCTGGTGCGGCGCATACTTTGTCGGCGCCTTGAAAAGCCCGGCAAGCATGGCGGCCTCTGAAAGAGTTACGTCGCGGATGGATTTGCCAAAATAATACTGCGCCGCTGCCTCCACCCCGTAATTGCCGCCGCCCAGATAGGAGCGGTCGAGATAGAGCTTCAGGATCTCCTGCTTTGAAAGGCGCGCCTCAATCCAGATTGCCAGAAAGGCTTCATGAATCTTTCTGCGGATCGTGCGTTCGGGGCTGAGAAAAAGATTCTTTGCAACCTGCTGGGTGAGCGACGAGCCGCCCTGCACAACAGTGTTCGCCCGCGCATTCTGAATAATCGCGCGCGTTGTTCCGATCACGTCAACCCCGAAGTGGTCAAAGAAGCGGGCATCTTCCGTAGCCAGCACGGCCTTGATCATATGCGGCGGAATCTCTGCAAGAGGTATGGCGTCATCCTGCCTGATGCCGCGCTGGCCGATGATTTCGCCGTTCGCATCGGTAAATGTGATCGCGAATTCGCGGCCCCTGTTCCAGACATCGCCCGTCCCGGAAAAGGGCGGGAGAGCAAAGGCCAGAAGGCAGAAGGCAAAGACCATTCCAAAGGTGGCGAAATCATCGATCAAATCGATGAGAAAGCGGCGCGGTCCCGTAACTTTGAACCGGTAGACAAATGAGGAATAGGCTGAACCCCAGCGCTTGCAGGCATCCCAGGCTTCAAAAACGCTTGAACTCACAAGTGAGTCAAAAGCCCAGAAAAACCGGAAAATTGGGTTGCGATTAGGTAGTTTTGCCACGCTGTTTGACCGATAGACTCGTGATGGGAACCTGCGACTGACGCCTGTATAGCAGATTAGGGGCCGATTTAGGCAATATCATGCCTAGCGCGCTTGTCCCACTGGGTGCAACCACCCAAGCGAAAAGAATTCGTGCCAGATTATTTCGCAATTGCTCGTGGGCAATGGAAAGGATTAAGACGGGGCCATGACAGGCGACCTCCCTTTTTGGAAGACCAAGACCCTTTCACAAATGAGCCGGGCTGAATGGGAAAGCCTGTGTGATGGCTGTGGCCGCTGCTGCCTCAACAAGCTGGAAGACGAGGATAGGGGTGAATTCATTTACACCCGTGCCGCCTGCAAGCTTCTTGACCTCAAGACCTGTCAATGCACTGATTACGCGAACCGCGCCGCCCGGGTGCCCGATTGCGTGACCCTGACCGCCGATAATGTCGGTGAACTTGGCTGGCTTCCCAAAACCTGCGCCTACCGCCTGCTGGATGAGGGCAAAAGCCTGGCCTGGTGGCACCCCCTAGTTTCCGGCCGGCCCGAAACCGTAGCCGAGGCGAGGATTGCCGTGAATGGCGAGGCCTATTCCGAAGAAGGCATCACGGTGGAACAACTCCTCGACCACATATGGAAACTGCCAAAGGCGAAACGGAAATCACTTTAGTTTACGAGCCTTCCAATCCTGCGATCATCGAGGCCTGCACAATGAAATGTCTGTGTGCGAGCGGGCCTATCGTTTCCGATCGAAGCGATTTGGTGTGATAAACTCGAATTGAGCTCGCAGGTTGCGGCGAACGTTTTCTAAGTGTCTGTCCAAGAATGAAATTTGTTGAGTGAAAGGAGCAAATCAGATTCTTCGTATTTTGTG
>JAHFPK010000110.1 GCA_023266715.1 Hyphomicrobiales bacterium
GTCCGGCACCCTGGCTACCGAGTCCAACGCGGCTGGAGTGCGCTATTGCAAGGCCTACGCCCGTGATGTGGCAAACCACCGGGCCGGCGCTCCGCAAGTCGTAGGCGGCGCTGTTGGCGGCGCTGTGGTAGGCGGTCTCCTGGGCGCCGTCATCGGAGGAAAGCATGCGGTGCGCACCGGCATCATTGCTGGCGGTGTGACCGGCGGCGTATTGGGCGGGGTCAATGCCAACAGCAAATGGGACAAGTATTATTGGCGCGCCTACAACGATTGCCGCTCCTGGTAGGATTTGAATTCAGCAGCAAAAAAAGGCCGGAAGTCACTCTCCGGCTTTTTTGTTGAGCCCAGAAATTCTTATTTCTTTGACACCAGCACATAGCCCCGCGTCTTGTTCTCATTGTCAGAGTCCTGCGTGTTCATGGCGGTAAAGAGCTCGGCGGTTTTCACCCACACGGGAGGATATTTGTAGCGCGCAACGTCAAGGATGAGGAATCGGTCTGACTCCGCATCGAAGGCGGCAAGCGGCGAAATATGTCCGCCGCGCTCCTGGCCTATCGCCTTGCGCAAATAATTGACAATGACAAACTGGCCGGGCGCTGCCAGGGCATTGCGTGCCTGGTTGCGGAACATCTCAACGCTGCTGTCCGCCGCATGGTGAACGGCAACCGTGACCGGTTGCACGGCCAGCAGGCCTCCGAGCTGATCCAGCGTCATGCCCATTTTCTTGATCACCTCAACCGGCAGCACTGCCTCGGTCCGGGAATCGAGCACATTGTCCTGCGTGAATGTGCGGTAAGGGTCGAAGGCAGGCACTGCAGGTGCCGGAAGTTCCAGTGCATTCAGCACCATCACCATGCTGGCAACGCCGCAAAATGCCTGGTTCTGCTGAGTCACGAAATTGCTGGCGAGAGGAAAAAAGGCCTCTCGCGCATCCGCATCGAGAAACAGTGCTTCGCCCTGATCCGTTGCAGCGCCGATAAGGGATTGCGGCAAGGGAAGCGTTTCGGCCCGTGTCAGAGTCGTTGGCAAAATGAGGCAAATGATGAGCGCGGCAAGCCGCAACAAGGCAAACGACATGGGCCAATCCTCCTTCTCGCTATGGAACAAAACTCTGCCATGAAGACCGCTGTCGCGCAATGATATCACGGCAACAAAAAAGGCCGGAGATCGTTCTCCGGCCTTTGAGTTTGGCGGGGAGACGCCCGCCTTAGCATGTTCCGGCAAAGTTGTTCGACTTTGCCGACAAGAACATGCGCAACACAATGAGCCGCCTAACCCTAGCAGCTGTAATACATGTCGTACTCAACCGGATGCGGGGTCATTTCCGTCCGCATGTTTTCTTCCATCTTGAGCTCGATGTAGCTGTCGATCTGGTCATCGGTGAACACCGAGCCCTTCTTGAGGAACTCGCGGTCCTTGTCCAACGTGGCCAATGCTTCACGAAGCGAGCCGCAAACCGTCGGCACCTGCTTCAGCTCCGCTGGCGGCAGGTCATAGAGGTTCTTGTCCATGGCCTCGCCGGGGTGGATCTTGTTGGCGATGCCATCAAGGCCCGCCATCAGCAATGCCGAGAAGCAGAGATAGGGGTTGGCCGCTGGATCGGGGAAACGAACCTCTACGCGCTTGGCCTTGGGGTTCGACGTGTGTGGGATTCGGCACGAGGCTGAACGGTTGCGCGACGAATAGGCGAGCAGCACCGGCGCCTCATAGCCCGGCACCAGGCGCTTGTAGGAGTTGGTGGAAGGGTTGGTGAAGGCGTTGCAGGCCTTGGCATGCTTGATCACGCCGCCAATGAAGTAGAGGCAGAGTTCCGAAAGATCGGCATACTGGTTGCCCGCCATCATCGGCTTGCCCTCTTTCCAGATGGAGAAGTGGCAGTGCATGCCCGAACCATTGTCGCCAAACACCGGCTTCGGCATGAAGGTGGCCGTCTTGCCATAGGCATGCGCCACATTGTGGATCACGTATTTGTAGATCTGCATCTGGTCGGCCATGGTGGTGAGCGTGTCATACTTCATGCCAAGCTCGTGCTGGGCGGCAGCCACCTCGTGGTGGTGCTTTTCGACATTCACCCCCATTTCGCCCATGACCGAGAGCATTTCCGAGCGCATGTCCTGCGCCGAATCCATCGGGTTCATCGGGAAGTAGCCACCCTTGGTGCGCATCCGGTGGCCCATGTTGCCGGTCTCGTAAACCGTGTCCGTATTGGTCGGCAGTTCGATGGAATCGAGCTTGTAGCCCGTGTTGTAGGGCGATGAGGCAAAGCGCACGTCATCGAAAATGAAGAATTCGGCTTCCGGCCCCACATAGACTGTGTCGCCAACCTTGCTCTGCTTCATGTATGCTTCGGCCCGCTTGGCAATCATGCGGGGGTCGCGTGCGTAGCCTTCGCCCGTTGAAGGCTCGAGAATGTCGCAGAATACCGCCATGGTGGTTTGCGCATAGAATGGGTCCATATGCACCGTGGCGGAATCAGGCATCAGCACCATGTCTGACTCGTTGATGGCCTTCCAGCCGGCAATGGACGAGCCGTCAAACATCAGGCCCTCGGCCCAGGCATCCTCGCCCATCTGCGAAACATCCATGGTGAGATGCTGCATCTTGCCGCGCGGATCGGTGAAGCGCAGGTCGACGTATTTCACCTCCTTGTCCTTGATCATCTTCAAGGCTGCTGCAACGTCTTTCGTCTCTTTGGCCATTTTATTTTCCTCTTTAATTTATGGCGTGAATTAGAGCGCGTCCGAGCCGGATTCACCGGTGCGGATGCGGATGGCTTGTTCGATGGTGGATATGAAAATCTTGCCGTCGCCGATGCGGCCCGTGCGGGCGGCAGTTTGAATAGCCTCAACCGCACGGTCAACGAACTCATCGGCAATGACAATTTCAATTTTTACCTTGGGCAGGAAATCCACCACGTATTCAGCGCCGCGGTAAAGCTCCGTATGGCCCTTCTGGCGGCCAAAGCCCTTGGCCTCGGTCACCGTGATGCCCAAAAGACCGACTTCCTGCAGCGCTTCCTTCACTTCATCAAGCTTGAACGGCTTGATGATGGCCTCGATTTTTTTCATGGTGCTATGAGCCTTTTCTTAATGTCCCTTAACGATTGCAGGTCCCATGCCAAGTGGCAAAACCTGTCATATCAGTGGCTTAGCGCAAAAAATCATCAACAATGCTCTGGCCTCTGCTTAAAATTTAGACAGCTAGCCTAAAAAAACGCCAGATGCATTTCCTCCATGAGCGCAACAGTTTGCCATAAAGAGACAATCATGCCATAATTGTAAAAATCGCCATTGGAGGACTAACATGGCAAAGAAAACTCGCTCACTCGGCGCTGTTTCGGAACCCCAGGGTTTCTCCGAAGGCCAGGCCAAATACCAAGCTGTGCCCGAATTACCTCAACGCTGGACGCTGAAGGTTGCCCCTGACGGCCGCTTTGTAATCCCTGCTCAGGCACGAGCCGCCATGGAAATCGGTGAAGAGGGCAAAGTAACGGCAATTCTGGAAAATGGCGAGTTGCGCATCATTTCGCCGCGCGTGGCGATCCGCAAAATACAAGCCCTCATCAAGAAACACGATAAAGGCACAGGTTCCGTGGTTGAAGAGTTTCTGGCTGAGAGGCGTGCGGCTGCGGAACGTGGAGACTAAGGGATGACTCGAATTGTCTTGGATACATCTGCTGTGTTAGCCCAACTATGGTCCGAGCCAGGTGGAGATGTCGTCAATCGCAACATCGACAATGCCATAGTGAGCGCCGTAAATTTGGCTGAAGTATTTACCAAATTGATTGAAAGAGGACCAATCGAGGCAGCGGAAACACAAATGGCAATTTTGCAGAACGAATCGCCGATTGAGATCATTCCGTTTGATGAAGCTCAGTCAATAATTTGCGGAAGGTTGCGGACCAAATCTCGTAGCCTTGGCCTCTCTCTCGGTGACCGCGCCTGTCTGGCTTTGGCAATCACGGAAGCTGCAAATGTGCTGACAGCAGACCGAGTCTGGGCCGACCTTGGCCTTGGTGTGAAGATTGACCTCATTCGCTAAGCCTTCTAATCCGTTTTCGCTTTCACCACTTGCTTCAGCAATTCCGTCAAGTCCTTGGCGCGGATTTCATCCAGCTTCTCATGCAGCGCCATGATTTCGATTTCGGCCTTGAGGTTCACTTCGTAATCATGGGCTGCCGTCAATCGGTCTTTGGCGGCCAGCCGGTTTTGCGACATCATGATGATGGGGGCTTGAATGGATGCCAGCATCGACAGGAACAGGTTGAGCAGGATGTAGGGGTAGGGATCGAAACCGCCTGCCAGCATGACCGAGTTCAGTACAACCCAGCCAATGATGACCGCAGAAAACAAAATGAGGAATGTCCACGAACCGCCAAAGCTCGCGACCTTGTCGGCCAGCCACTCACCAAATGTGTAGCTCTTGTCGTGCTCGATATTGATGTTGCGTGACACGGCCACACGCTGCGCGACGCGTTCAATCACGCGCCGCTCATGCGCTGTCATTTCCTCGAATCCCATATTCAGAAGGCGCTGGGCGAGAAGCTGTACCGCTTCGCTGGTTTGGACTTTCATGGTGTTCTCCTGCAAATGGCGGTCCCACTATAGCTGAAACGCGCCATCTGGAATTGCCGCTGTTTGTCTTGTAGGAAGGGCACGGAATTTGGAGTCGCTGATGCCGGAACAAAAAATTGCCATGCTCACCGCGGGTGGCCTTGCGCCCTGCCTTTCCGCCGCGGTGGGCGGCCTGATCGGTGAATATACCAAATTGGCGCCCAAAGCCGAAATCATCGGCTACCGGTCGGGCTATGCGGGGCTTCTCAAAGGCATCTCGATCAAGGTGACACTCAAAGCCCGCGCCAAGGCAAGGGTTCTGCTCTCCCATGGCGGCTCGCCCCTTGGCAACAGCCGTGTGAAACTCACCAACGTGAAGGATTGCGTCAAGCGCGGCCTGGTGAAGGAAGGCGAAGACCCGCTGCAGGTTGCCGCAGAGCAACTGGTGAAAGACGGCATCACCATCCTCCACACCATCGGCGGCGATGATACCAACACAACCGCGGCGGACCTTGCGGCCTATCTGGCGAAGAACAATTACAAGCTCACCGTGGTTGGCCTGCCCAAAACCATCGACAATGATGTGGTGCCCATCAGGCAAACCCTCGGCGCCTGGACGGCCGCCGAGCAGGGCGCCAGGTTTTTCGAAAATATCGTGAACGAGCAGAGCACCAGCCCCCGCATGCTGCTCATCCATGAGGTCATGGGGCGCAACTGCGGCTGGCTCACGGCGGCAACCGCTGACGTCTACCGCAAGCGCTTGCAGGCCCTTCACTTCATTCCGGAATTCAATCTCGCCATGGACCTCAAGGACCTGGACGCCGTCTATGTGCCGGAGCTTGCCATTGATATTGAAGCCGAAGCCACGCGCCTGCGGAAAGCCATGGATCAATATGATTGCGTCAGCATCTTCCTGTCGGAAGGGGCGGGCATTAGCGACATCGTGGCCGAGATGCGCGCCCGCGGCGAAGAGCCGGCGCACGATGCCTTTGGCCATGTAAAGCTTGATACCATCAATGTGGGTGACTGGTTCGCAAAGCGCTTTGCCAAAATGGTGGGCGCGGAAAAAGTGCTGGTGCAGAAGTCGGGTTATTTTGCCAGGTCAGCGGCGGCCAACAAGGAAGATCTCGCCCTCATCAAGCTCATGGTGCAGCACGCGGTCAAAAGCGGCTTGCGTGGTGAAAGCGGTGTGGTGGGCCATGACGAAGGAAAGAAAGGCGCGCTCCGCACCATCGAATTCCCGCGTATCAAGGGCGGCAAGGTTTTTGATACGGATGCCAGGTGGTTTACCAAATTGCTGAAGGATCTCGGCCAGCCAAAAGGCAAACCCGTATCGCATGGTGACAACAATTGATCCATTCACAAAGCAATCGCGATAATTTTTCCTCGCCCCTTTGGGGAGAGGAAGGGGCCCATTGCGTGAGCAATGGGAAGGTGAGGGGGCTTCGGTGCCGAATTTCAAGCTCCTGTGCCCCCTCATCCTCCCAAGCTTCGCTTGGGCCCCACCTTCTCCCCCAAGGGGAGAAGGAAATTGCAGCAGTGGTATAGAAAATGGTGATGGAAGTGCGAGTAAAATCCGCTATCCTGACTCCCGCACAAATGTATCGCGCCGACGAACTGGCTGCGCGCGCTGGCTTGACCGAATCTGAGCTCATCGAAAATGCCGGGCGCGCCGTGGCGGAAGAAATTGTCAGGCGC
Source organism: Hyphomicrobiales bacterium (assembly GCA_023266715.1). Lineage (GTDB taxonomy): Bacteria > Pseudomonadota > Alphaproteobacteria > Rhizobiales > Aestuariivirgaceae > Aestuariivirga. The sequence goes on from JAHFPK010000110.1 coordinate 6,252, forward strand.
TTCGGTGCAAGGCCAACGGTTGTTCTCTGCGGCCCCGGCAACAATGGGCGGGATGGAAAAGTGGCTGCCCGCTATCTCAAGGAATGGGGTTGGCCCGTCACCATCTCGGACGACATTACAGGCGCCGAACTCATTATTGATGCGCTCTACGGCGCAGGCCTGTCACGCGATTTTCCCGCCGCATTGGCTGACAGAATAAATGGCGCAGGCGTTCCCATCATTTCCATCGATGTTCCATCAGGCCTTGATGGCTTGACCGGACGCCCGCGTGGATCATCTGTAAAGGCCGATCTCACCATCACCTTCTTCCGCAAGAAACCCGGCCATCTCCTGATCCCGGGTCGCGCGCTCTGTGGCGAAACCATTGTCGCTGACATCGCCATGCCCGAAAGCGTGCTCGCAGAAATCGAACCGCGTCTTTGGGAAAACACCAGACCCATTCTCCCAGCCTTCGATGCAGCCACCCATAAATACAAACGCGGCCACGCGATAATCGTATCAGGCGGAAAATTCAACACCGGCGCAGTCCGCCTTGCCGCAAACGCCGCGCTGAAAATTGGGGCAGGGCTTGTCACCATCGCTGGACGTGAAGAAGAACTCGTCATCCACGCCGCCCACACATCTGCAATCATGTTGGCGCAAATCGATAACGCACTGGCGCTCGGAATGCTCCTCAACGACAAACGCAAAAACGCCGTCTGTATCGGCCCCGCCGCCGGCGTGGGCTCTAATACCTGCGGAAAGGTGAGGGCGGTTTTGGCCAGTGGTGCCGCAACGGTTCTTGATGCCGATGCCTTGACCTCCTTCGCCCAAAACGCTGACGAGCTATTTGAGGCAATCGCCGAACGGCCCGAACGCGCCGTGATTATCACCCCACATGAGGGAGAATTTTCCCGTCTTTTCAGCGATCTGGCAAATGTTTCGCAAGCGAAACATGAACGCGCCATAACGGCCGCGAATCGATCAGATGCTATCGTTATTCTCAAGGGCGCAGATACCGTGATCGCCAGTCCTGACGGCCGCGCCGTGATCAACAGCAACGCCCCACCATCCCTTGCCACCGCAGGTTCAGGAGACGTCTTGGCAGGCCTCGCAACGGGGCTGTTGGCCCAGGGCATGCCAGCCTTTGAAGCCGCCTGTGCTGCCGTCTGGCTCCATGGCGATGCGGCCAATCGGCATGGGCCTGAAGGGCTAACGGCGGAAACGCTGCTGGCAGACCCTTCGAGGCTCCCCCGGACCGCGTCCGGGGTCGCACCTCAGGGTGAGGATAACTCCAACCTCCCTCATGCTGAGGTGCCCAAGGCGCAAGCCTTGGGCCTCGAAGCACCCCGCGTGAAGGAATGAACCGTCCGCTTGTCCTCCTCATTGGCACGGGCGCTGCCCTCGGCCTCAATTTCCCCATTGGAAAACTCGCCATGTCCCAGGGCGTCAATCCGGCCCTCTGGGCGGCGGTGATTTCACTGGGAGCAGGGTTTGCCATGCTGCTTGCCGCAAAGCTGACCGAGGTCAAAAGGCCCCATGCGAAATCCACCTTTCAGTTCGCAATCATCTCCGGCCTCATCTCCTATGTCGTGCCAAACTTCCTCACCTACTCGGTGATCCCCAAAATCGGCAGCGGCCTTGCCGCCATCATGTTCGCGCTCTCGCCGGTGGTGACCGCACTTCTGTCCCTGCTGTTTCGTGTGCGGCCCCCCAACCTCTTAGGCATTATTGGAATTGCCATTGGGCTTGGCGGCGCCGTGATCATCATTTTCTCGCGGCAATCGGATTTCAACGGCGGCGGCACATGGTGGATTCTTGCGGGCCTGCTGATCCCCGTCTTTCTCGGCCTCGGAAATGTCTATCGCACCCTTGCCTGGCCCGAAGGAGCAAGCCCCCGGAAGCTTGCCTCCCACACCAATCTCGCCGCCGTGCCGTTCCTCGCCATCGCGGTAGTTGTCCAAACCGGAACAATTGACCTCGCACCTCTCGAGAGCATCCCCGGCCTGGTCGCGCTGCAGCTCGCCGTCTCGACTGTCATGTTCCTGATGTTCTTCCGCCTGCAGCAGATCGGCGGACCCACTTACCTCAGCCAGATCGGCTACGTCGCAGCAGCCGTGGGCGTGGTCATAGGCGTGGTGTACTTCAGCGAAACCTATCCCACGAATGTGTGGGTGGGTGCTGGGGTCGTGGCAATTGGAATTGCGTTGACAACATTGGGACAGGCCAAGCGCTGATCCGGAGAGT
>JAHFPK010000409.1 GCA_023266715.1 Hyphomicrobiales bacterium
AGCCGCGCCCTGTAAACATTAAAGGCGATCTCATCCGCATCGATATTGATCCCCTGATGCTGGCAACGGGCGTTCGCTCTGCTGTTCCCATCACGGCGGATGCAAAGCTTGCCGCCGCCGCCATCCTCGGCGCATTGGGACATGAAAAACAATCTACCACGCGGCCGGGGGCGGTTCGCGCCAAGGCGATCCGGGAGGCCGTGCAGAAAGGCCTGTGGCCCGCCTGCCGGACTCACGGAAAGCTGATGGAGATTGTGACCAGGGCCTTGCCCGATGTGATCGTGGCAGGCGACCAGACGGAACCCGTCTATGCGACAAACCAGACCTATCAGGCCCCGCAGCCCCGCTCCTATTTCAATGCCAGCACGGGTTACGGCACGTTGGGTTACGGCTTGCCTGCGGCTTTCGGTGCAAAGCTCGGGGCTCCCAAACGTCCGGTCATTTGTCTGATCGGTGACGGTGGCTTGCAGTTTTCCCATGCCGAAATGGCCTCAGCCGTTGAGGCCAAAATTCCGGTTGCCATCATTGTCTGGAACAACAGCGGCTATGGCGAAATCAAGAATTTCATGATTGAGCGCCAGATTCCAACCATCGGCGTTGATATCTACACACCGGAATTTGTGGGGCTGGCGAAAGCCATGGGCTGTGCCGCATCGCGGCCCGATGATCTTACAGCGCTTGAATCCGAGTTGCATGCATCGGCCACACGGGATATGCCAACCCTGATTGAAATCAGAAGCGAATCCCCACTGGCCAAAGCACTGTCCGCGTGAGTCGCAAGATGTTGAGTGAACTCTTCATCAACGGCAAATGGCAGAAACCCTCGACACCAGGCACAATTGACGTTTTCAATCCGTGCACGGAAGAGGTTCTGCACCGTGTTGCCGCTGGAGGGCCTGCCGATGTTGACAAGGCAGTCGCTGCCGCCAAGGCCGCGTTGCCGGGATGGAAGAAAGTTGGTGGTGCCGCACGTGGCCGTTTCCTCAAAGCCATCGCCGCAAAGCTTCGGGAGCGCGCGGAAGAACTGGCAAAACTGTCATCGCGCAACAACGGCAAGCCATTGGCTGAAGCGCGGGTGGACATGGCCGATGCCGCAGCTTCTTTTGATTACTATGCGGGGAAAGCCGTCGAACTCGAAGCCCGCCAGAACAGTGACGTTGCGGTTCCTGATGCGAACTATCGCTCGCAATTGCGGCTTGAACCTGCGGGTGTTGCCGCTCTTATTGTGCCATGGAATTTTCCGCTGGTGACAACATCATGGAAAGTGGCCCCGGCCCTTGCAGCGGGCTGCACTGTCGTTTTGAAACCTTCTGAAATCACGCCCATCGTTGAACTTGAGCTTGGCCGCATCGTGGCAGACATTGGCCTGCCGCCGGGCGTCATCAATATCGTCACCGGCGTCGGCACTGTTGGTGCCGCCATGACAATGCACCCTGACGTGGCCAAAATTTCATTTACCGGCAGCAATGGCGTGGGAGCCCGCGTCATGCAGGCGGCATCGGCGGGGCCAAAATCCGTTGGCCTCGAACTCGGTGGCAAATCGCCCATCGTGGTCTTTGCCGATGCTGACGAACAGCTTACCGCCGAACTCATCGTCGGCGGCATATTCTACAATGCGGGCCAGATGTGTTCGGCCACCTCAAGGCTTGTCATTGAGAAATCCGCGGCCCCGCGCATTCTCGAACGCGTCGTGGCAATGGCCAAAAACCTGAAACACGGTAACTCGCTTGATCCCGCAACAACCATGGGGCCGCTCACCACCAAGACCCAATACGACAAGGTGCTGGAATACATTGCCAAGGGCAAGGCCCTGGATCACCGCTTGATCACGGGTGGCGGCAAGCCTGGCGGCATCAATCGCGGCTGGTTCCTTGAACCCACCATCTTCGTTGACGTTCCATCGACCAGCCCGCTCTGGCGTGAAGAAATTTTCGGTCCCTTGCTTTGCGTGCAAACTTTTGAGCGTGAAGAGGAAGCAATCGCTCTCGCCAATGATTGTGATTTCGGTTTGGTGGCAACAATCGTGAGCAGTGACTCCGAAAAGGCCCAGCGCGTGGCCGATGCGGTAGAGGCGGGCCACGTCTGGATCAACAGCTCACAGACAATTTTTGTCGAGACGTCCTGGGGCGGTTTCAAGGCCAGCGGCATTGGCCGCGAGCTCGGCCCCTGGGGCCTGTCTGCCTATCTCGAAGTCAAACATAAAACCACGCGCCTGCAAGCGTGAGTTAAGGGGAGAAAATGCAAATCAAAACCATCCGCAATGTCTCGGACCTTCGCGTGGTCATGCACCGCAATGAGCGGCCGATCTATTTCATTTCGGCAACAAATTTCAACCTGCTCGGCATTGACCAGTGGGTGCGGAATTTCAAGTTCATCAGCTACATCGACTGCTTCGATGGCCGGCATCCCAAGGTGATC
>JAHFPK010000410.1 GCA_023266715.1 Hyphomicrobiales bacterium
CGGTCCTCTGGCCGCAGCAGCCGCGCAATGACTTCAGGCGAACCGGGGCAACGCATGAAGCCGCCATCCGGATTCAGGTCCGCAAGAACCTTGCGATAGGGCAAAAGCAGCGCTTCAACTTCTGGCGCAAACGCCGCCTGCATTTTCCCGATGCCGCCTTCCCACTCCTGCGTTTTTCCCGCTTCAACCCCGTCAAGCGCGTAAATCCCGACCCCCGCATGGGCATCAAAAACGCGAAATGGCTTGTCCTTCCGCTTGAGGTGCTCGATGATCCGCGACATCACGATATGTTTCAGCACATCCGCGTGATTTCCGGCATGAAATGCGTGGCGATAGTTCATGCCGCGTGCTCATGCCAGAACTGCGGGGCCTTGGCTATCCCGGCGCGCAGTCAGCCGTTATAAGGCGCCCATGACCGCCACCGACACGACGATTGCCGCAACGCCCCGCCCTTCCTTTGCCATTCTGGTTGCCATCTCGGCCATCGGCCCTCTGGCCTTGAACCTGATGATTCCCTCCATGCCGGGCTTGGAAAAAACCTTCGGCGTTCCCTATGGCACAGTGCAGCTAACCCTCACGCTTTATCTCATCGGCCTCGCCGTCTGCCAGCTCTTCTATGGGCCGGCATCCGATCGTTTCGGGCGAAGGCCACTGCTGCTCGCCGGCCTGTCGCTCTTCTTCATTGCCAGTGTGCTGGCCGCAATCGCCCCAACCATCGAAACCCTCATCGCCGCAAGGCTTCTCCAGGCCATCGGCGGCTCGTCAGGCATTGTGCTCGCCCGTGCCATGGTGCGCGACGTGTACTCACGGGAGAAATCGGCGAGCGTCATTTCCTATATCACCATGGCCTTTGTCGTGGCCCCCATGGTGGCCCCCGTGCTCGGCGGCTTCCTCGAACAATATGCAAGCTGGCGGACTGGTTTCTGGCTGCTCGCCATCGCGGGCGCCGTTGTGCTCACCGCAGCCTGGATGACCCTCCCCGAAACCCACGTGGCGCGCGGCACCGATCCGCAAAACTTCTTCCGCAATGCCGGCAGGCTTTTCGCCATCCCGAAATTCCGTGGTTATGCCTTTACCCTTGCTTTTAGCTCCGGCGTGTTCTTCGCCTTTCTCGGCGGTGCGCCCCACATCATGATGGATGTGCTGAAGCGCACACCAGTGGAATACGGCCTGTGGTTTGTCACCATCTCGGTCGCCTATATGATCGGCAACTTCCTCTCGGGCCGCTACACCCAGACGGTTGGCATTGACCGGATGATCCTGGCGGGAAATGTGGTCACCCTGTGCGGCGGCCTGCTCTGCCTCGCCGCCGCCATCACCGGCTTCCTCTCACCCGCTACACTTTTTCTGCCCATGTCGCTGGCCGCCTTCGGCAACGGCCTCACCATTCCCAACGGCACGGCAGGCGCCATCAGTGTGGACCCGCGCATGACAGGTGCTGCCGCCGGCTGGTCGGGTTTTACCCAGATGGGCTTCGGCGCCGCCGCTTCGCAACTGGTGGGGTCGCTCCAAACCGACCAGCCCTTCGCCGTATTCTGGTTCATGGCCGTGGCGAGTATGCTGGCATTGTTCATTCACTGGCGCGCCATGCGGCTAGCCTAGGAACTTTGTAATCACTTGCGCAAGCCACCCATGGTCACCGGTCTCACACTCCCATATGACTAGCGGCTTCCACCGCATCTTCCTGATTGCGGCCAAATTACGCTTGTCCCTTATCGCATTTTTTAGAAGCTTCGGCTTCCAATAGGAACGATTTGATTTTGGCATCCGCCCGTCATGGCACTTTCTTGATTTATGCTGATGCCAAAAACACCCATGGACAAAAATCACTTTCCTGCGCGAGCGGAAAACCAAGTCAGGGTGCCCTGGCAAATCCTTCGCATGAAGCCGGAAACGGTATCCAAGCCGGTGCACAATCGAACGGACGAGAAGCTCCGGCGAAGTATCCTTCGACTTGATCGCCGCCATCGTCCGGGAGCGGACCAATTTTGAAACGATGTCAGTCACCTTAGTCCTTCACCGATACCAAATACCCGGTTCGGACCAGCCAAGCCCCATCGCGAGAGTATCATTTGGTTCATACAATATTTACCATTCGACAAGGCTATCAAGACCGCCAGTCCCCATTCATCCTTGGGATAAATTCGCGCACATGATCGCTTTTTAACATCAGTTGAACTTCGAACTTTAAATCTCAAGATTTGCAAGGTTTTCGACTTGATATGCCGCACTACTTCCCACTAATCCAGAATCGGTGCAAAAAACATAAATAGGCTTGCGGAACAAAATAAGAACATATATTATGCCGTGTTATGCAACGACCAACAGCAATTGATTTGTTCTGCGGAGCGGGGGGGCTTTCCGAAGGTTTCCGGCAGGCAGGGTACCGTGTACTCGCCGGCAATGATCTCGATG
>JAHFPK010000411.1 GCA_023266715.1 Hyphomicrobiales bacterium
GGGGAACGCCAGCGTCCTATGCGCGGGTTGAAAAGGTCCTGACTGCCATTGCGGCAAAATTCAAGGGTGAACCGTGCTGCGCCTGGCTTGGCCCCAACGGTGCGGGCCATTTTGTGAAAACCATCCACAACGGCATTGAATATGCCGACATGCAGATGATTGCGGAAATCTACGGCGTGTTGCGTGATGGTTTGGGCATGGCCCCAAAAGCTATCGGCGAAGTTTTTGCCAAATGGAACAAGGGCAGGCTCAATTCCTATCTTATCGAAATCACCGCCGCCGTGCTCGCAGCCAATGATCCAAAATCCGGCAAGCCAATGGTCGATATGATTGTTGATTCCGCGGGTCAGAAGGGCACGGGCCGCTGGGCGGTCATCGAAGCACAGATGATGGGCGTTCCGGCAACGGCCATTGAAGCGGCGGTGGCGGCGCGAAGCCTGTCGTCCATGCGGGCCGAGAGGGACTCCGCTGCCAAGGCTTACGCAAAGGCCAGTGCACACTCTCTCGGCGATCCCAACTCCCTGATCGACAAACTGGAACTTGCGCTCTTTGCCGGAAAAATCGCGGCCTATGCCCAGGGCTTTGCCGTTCTGGAAGCAGCTTCAAAGGAATTCTCGTGGGCGCTGCCCATGGCCACCATCGCCCGCATCTGGCGCGCCGGCTGCATCATCCGCTCGCAGTTCCTTGATACCATCGCTACGGCCTATGAACTGAACAAGGGCCTCACAAATCTTTTGGTAGCTCCCGATTTCATCACAATGATGCAGGGGGCCACGCCCGCCTTGCGCCATATCGTGGCCCGCGGTGCGCAGGAGGGACTGCCACTTCCGGCGCTCTCATCCGCGCTGTCCTATTTTGACAGTTACCGTCAGCAGCGCGGCACGGCCAATCTCATCCAGGCCCAGCGCGACTTCTTCGGGGCCCATGGCTTTAAGCGGCTGGACGCGGAAGGCGACTTCCACGGTCCCTGGGGCAGCGGCGATTAGCATTTAATGAGCATGGGTTAACCACCCATCAGTCTGTCATCCCGGCGACCTGGCTACGCCGAAGCGAAGCTTCAGCTTCGCCAAGGCGAGACGCCGCGACCCAGACTTGCAACCAGCGAACATGCGGAAAATCTGGGCCCCGACTTTCGTCGTGGTGATAGAAAAGGGTGAGAGCTATAATTGAGAGTCGAAAGATGTTTGAATCCTAAAGCCTTCGGACGGGAGAAGGCTGATTTTGCAACAGGCCCCTTCCCGGAGCGCATCTCATGATCCCGGCCAAAAGGACTCTCCCTTCCTTCGCCGCGTCGGAATCGCACTGACTCTTTATGGCCTGCCGTTCATCCGTCGGCTGTGGTCAGTGTTCGGCGATGCGGAGAAGATCCAGCCCTGTAACCCGCTCATTCGGGTGCCAACATTGGTGCTGGATAACGCAGAGGTGTTGACCGGCGCGGGCGAGGCACACAGACTCATGCAGGTTCCGATTGACCCGGGTCTGATCTCATCTGAGGAATTCACGCCTGCCTGCCAACTACCTGTCATGGCTTCGCCGCGATTCTTGGGAGAGGTGTGAGGTCTTTGAAAGTCCTCTCAATGATCATCCACGACCTCGACGCACATGTCGATCGGCCCAATGGCCGTGTACAATTGGCGGTGGAAGTAGATCGCCATCCGCGATACAATAAAACTATGATTGAAACAAACAAGGTTCCAAAAAGCCTTTTTGATCTTGCGAAGGCAATCGGCAGCTGGGAGAGCGAGGGCGGGGCTAAGGAATCGCCGATAGGATCGGAACTGGGACAAGACATCGCGCTGCAGGCCATTGAAGAGCGAATTTTGCGGTGTCTGGGCGCTGCGGTTATCCTTCAGTGGAACGATCTCCCCACAGTGATACAACGGAGCCTCTTCGACGACGCTGCAGCGATGAGTGATCCCGAGCGGCGGTTTCGTTTGAAACAGCAGATTGCCCGATTTCTCCATGAGCATAAGAATGACACCTAGGACACGATCACTTTAGGCCGAATCGGCCTCGGGCGTTGCTGCTGACCGCCAATATCGGGCTTCGCCACTTGCACCATCTGTCCAGCAAGATTACCTTCTACCGGCTGCAAACGAACTAAAAGAAGCCGGTGGGTGTCGGGGTAGTATGAATGCAGGGAACTCGGACTCATTTTGGGCACGGGAGTTCGTAGTTTTGTCCAATGCTTAATCAACGGAGATCATGGCTATGAAGCATATCCTCGTGCCAACAGACGGCTCTGAACCATCATATCGCGCGCTCGCGCTCGCGGCTCAACTGGCTGAGAGTCTCGGCGTGGAGTTATCGATTCTCGCTGTTCGCCAGGCCGTGGTCGAAGCATGGGAAGAAGATGAGTTGAGCGACATCCTCAAGAAGTCGAAGGAAATTGCTGATGCCCAATA
>JAHFPK010000412.1 GCA_023266715.1 Hyphomicrobiales bacterium
GTCGGCGGGCTTCACAACGATTTCCGTCTCCGTCATGGCGACAGGCTGGGCCAATTCCAGTGGCGTGTCTTTTTTCTGTTTCGAAATTTGCTTGGACAGTGACACTAGTTCCTTAATGCGGGTTTTTAGGCGATCCTGCGTTGGAGCAGATGATGTCACTTCCGGCGTTACCGGCTCTTCATCAGTGTCCTCGTCGGGCAGGGCTTCATTGAGGGCCTCGATCTCCTTGTCTTTTTCCTCAAGGCTTTCTTCCAGGTAACTTACCTTATCGCGAAGCGTGACGATTTCGGCATTGCGTTCCAGCAGCAGCGCATCGCGTTTTGCCACGTCCTGCTTCAGGGTTTCAAAACGGTTGCGGTGGCGTGATACTTCTGCGGTCTGCTCGGCCATACGCATTTTGATGTCACCTAGGCGCAGCTCCAGTTTTTTGGCCATCATGGCGTGTTCGGCGCGCATGCGGTCCCGGTCGGTCTGGAGTTCGATCATGGTGGATGGCATGTTGCGCTGGGTATGCCTTGCGCCCAGGCGAAAGGCGAGCTTCCAGGCAATCCTTCCGGCTATCAGGCCTATGAATGCGGCGCTGGCAAAGCCCAGGATGAGCAGCATAAGGGTCTCGGATTGAGACATTGGGATCCTCGAAAAACACAAAAACCAATTTCGCGCATAATTTTAGTGCGGATCGAGGGCTGAGGCGAATGAAAAATTAGAAGGGGTTCCAGGTGGGATTTCTTGAGTACTTCAGATACCCCACATTGGCGCCAAGCCTTGCGCCCACGCCGGTTCTAATAGGGGCAAGGGTGATATCGCGGTTCTTTTGGAGGTTCACACCAAGTCCGCCGATGAGATAGGCCGAACCTTCAACGCCGATGAAACGGTGGTAGAGTTGCCGTGGCGAGTCGGAATTATAGACCAAAACCATGGTGCGTGAACCATTGCCGCCGAAATCAAAGCCAACGGACGGGCCCTGCCAATAGATTTTCTGGGTTATGCCATCTTTGTAATAGATCGTTCCTTCACCAAAACGGAGGCCGCCGATCACGGCGCCAGAACCTTCCTCGCCAACGATATAGGCCGTTGGTTCCCCCTGGCTTTGGAAGATGAATTCAACCGCCTCACCAATGCCACGGCTGGCCTTGCCAAAGAATTGATGGCCAGCGGCCAAAATTTCTTCAGTCGTGAAGGTGGATTTGGACTTTGAAATGCTGCCCGTGGTTTGTGCCAGGGCGTCATGAGAAATGCTGGCAAAGCAAAGAGCTATGGCCAAACCAACTGATTTCAGGAATTTGCTGTTCATACTACCACCTCACTCATGGGCGCTGCCCTGGAGAAAAGTAGCGGAGAGGGCTTACGAGATGGTTAATTTATAGCAAATTATGCGGCGCTGGCAATGAAGCCAGGATTGTCAAAGCCGCGTTCGCGCTTGCCGTAAGAGAGAGGTTGGCCTTCGTTGTTCAGCACTTTTCCGCCTGCAGCCAAAAGCACCGCATGGCCTGCTGCCGTATCCCATTCCATGGTGCGGCCAAAGCGCGGGTAGAGGTCGGCTTCGCCCGCAGCGATCAGGCAGAATTTCAGGGAAGAGCCGGCGGACACCAGTTTGGCCACCTTTACGGTTTTGAGATAGTCGTCGGTGGCGCTGTCCCGATGGCTGCGGCTTGCCACAACAATGGCCCCATCGCCCGGGCAGGGGCGGACCAGCAATTTTTTCCAGGCAATGGTTTCATCCCGGGCGATTTTGCCCTCGGCGGCGCCTTTTGCCGTATCGCCCCAGAAGATGCGCCCAATAGCAGGGGCGTAAACCACGCCGACAACCGGAACACCGTTTTCGATGCGCGCGATGTTCACCGTGAACTCGCCATTGCGGGAGACGAATTCCTTGGTGCCATCCAAGGGGTCCACCAGGTAGAAAGTTTCTCCCACCTGCGGAATGCGGCCGCCAGCGGCAGCTTCTTCAGAAATCACCGGGGTTTGGGGATCGAGCCTGGCCAAGCCTTCCAGAATGACGCGTTCGGAGGCTTCGTCAGCCGCCGTCACGGGCGTCAAATCGCTCTTGGTGCGGGGGCTAAAGTCGGTGGCATAGATTGCCATGATTTCACGCCCTGCCTGAAGGGCAAGGTTTACCAATGATTTCGTCAGGCTTGTGGGGGCAAGGGTCATAGGTCATCCGGATGATTTTGAGGCGTCTCTATGAGCGTTTGCGGGTGCCATCGTCAATGCAGAAAATTTTACGGAGCTTTGCTAAAAGAAATATCCACGAATCACTTTATGGGGCCCCCATGGCAGACGCATCACGCATTTCCGACCTTGATCTTGCGGCACTTCTGTGCAGCCGGGTTTGCCATGATGTGATTTCGCCCGTGGGTGCCATTGCCAACGGCCTTGAATTATTTGACGACCCTGAAATGG
>JAHFPK010000413.1 GCA_023266715.1 Hyphomicrobiales bacterium
GACGATGATGTGGTGCCGCCTCCACCCGCGCCCCCGGCCAAAGGTGGCACCACTGATTTGCGTGCAAAGTTTGCGGGGCTTTCGTCCAATTTTAACAGGTGAGTGAATGACGCGCATGGCAGCAAAGGCAAAAACGAAATCACCAAGGCGCGCCCGCGCCGCTGCTTCAACCGCGATGCCTCTCAATGATTTGCACTCAGGGGGCATGATCTCCACGCCTCTTCGCTCAAATTATATGCAGGGCGAGAACGGTGTGGTGTGGGCGAACTGGCGTCCCGCCCTGCGAGATGCGCGCAATGAAATTCAAAGTTCATGGGACAAGGCCGCAGCCCGTGCCATCGACATCATCCAGAACAGCGGTTGGATTTCAGGCGCAATCGATCAGTCGATTGCCAACACGGTCGGCACCGGATTGCGCCTCAAGGCCGCACCGGAAAACAGGCTCTTCGGTCTCGACAACAAAGCTGCCCGCGTGTGGGCGAAAGACTGCGAGCAACGCTTCGAAAACTATTGCAGCAATCCCCTTGAGATCGACATCGAGGGCAGGCGCAATTTCGGTCAGATGCAGGCGGCGCAATTCCGCATGTATTTTGCCTTCGGCGAAACCTTTGCAGAATTTCCGTGGAAGCGGCGCTTGTTGAACGGCACCAAGGTGCGGCTCATCACTGCCAATCGCATCTCGCGCGGCGATGATCTCATGCGCAACATCGTGCAGGGCGTGCAGATGGATGACGATGGCCTGCCCATCGCCTACAACGCGGTGAAGCGCGACAAATGGCTGGGCGACACCGAATATCTTGTGCGCGCCCGCGACGCACTGTTCCGCACCCGTGTCAATCACGTCTTCGATGGCGGGCCTGATCAGGTGCGCGGCATCACGCCATTGGTGCCAGCGCTTCGCGTAGCCAAGCAATTCGACCAACTTGCGGATGCCACGCTGATGGCGGCGCTGATCCAATCCGTCTTCGCGGCGACAATCGAAAGCGACAGCCCGACCGAAGACATGCTGGCTGGCCTTCTCACGCCGCAGGAGCAGGCGAAAATGGCGGTCGCCGGACAATCGATTTGGGACGGCTGGTTTGCCGCGCAGTCAGGCTGGTATGACAATGCCACGGTCGATGTCGGCATCACCGGGCGCATCTCGCATCTTTTCCCCGGCCAGAAAATGGAGTTCCACGCCTCGGAACACCCGAATGGCAACTACAAGGAATTTGCGATGTACCTGTTGCGCGAGATCGCGCGCTGCCTCGGCATGACCTATGAGAGCGTGACGGGCGACTATGCAGGTGCCACCTATTCATCGGTGAAGCTGGCCGTCTCCGAAATCTTCGAGGTGACCAAGTATCGCCGGAAGCACATCGTGGCTCCCTTCTGCCAAGCGACCTATGAGTGCTGGCTCGAAGAAGAGATCGAGGCCGGACGCATTCAGTTCCCCGGTGGCCTTGATGCCTTCTATGCGAACCGCACTGCCGCGTGCCGGGCAATCTGGCGCGGCACGCCGAAGCCAGTTGCCGACGATCTCAAGACCGCAAAGTCGAATGAGATTTACCGAAACATGGGCGTCATCACCGATGAGATGATCGCCAACGATCTCGGCATGGACATCGAGGACGTTTACGATCAGCGCAAGCGCGAGAAGGAAATGCGCGAAGAATTGGGGCTGCCAGATATGTACCCAGCACCGACCGCCGCAAACGGCAAACCGCTGGCCGACCCCGCCGACGACAATGAGGATGGTCCCGATGCCTGATGCTTTTGATTGGGGCGATCCGTGTGCGGTCTTGCCATTGCTGCGCGAAGCGTACTATGCGCTGTTGCACGGCAAGCAGGTGCAGACGATCACGCACACCGCTGGCAATGGTGCCAGCCGGACGGTGAGTTATCAACGCACGGACGGAAATTTGAAGTTGATGAAACAGGAAATCACCGAGCTTGAGGCGAAGTGCGCTGCCAAGAATGGCATCGTGAAGCGCTTCGGACTGCGCGCCGGGGGGAAATTGGCATGAGCAAGACAACGCTGATCCACATCGCCGAGCGCATTCTCAACACGCCTCTGCTGATCCATCCGATGAAGGCGGAAGTTATTTTCAGCATCCTGCAAGAGCGCCTTGGCGCTGGCATCGAGTTCGATCTCGATATGGATGAGAACTCACCCGAGGCTTCGCGTTTCATCGGCACCACGCAGCGCCGTGATCGTCCGCAGGGCTTGTCTGCCGCCTACAAGGGAATATCGATCATCCCGGTTCTCGGCTCGCTGGTCAATCGTGGTGCCTATGTCGGCGCACGCTCCGGCATGACCAGCTATGAAGGTCTCGGCGCGCAATTCGATGACGCTGCGGCGGATGATGAAATCCACACTGTCGTCATGGATATGAACACCCCCGGTGGCGAGGCACTA
>JAHFPK010000414.1 GCA_023266715.1 Hyphomicrobiales bacterium
ATGAATGCTGGCGGGCAGGGCTGACATGTCTGATTTCCATCTTGCAAATTTGGGCGGCTTCATGCGGTACTAGCAGAAAGAGGGAAGAAGCCGCAAATCCATGATCACCGTTTTCGACGAAACGCAACGCCTCCATGCGCCCCGCACATTCATTGTGTCGGGCAAACCCCAGCCCATCCCGGAAAGGCCGGAGCGGATTGACATGCTCTTGCAGGGGGTGAAACAGATTGGCTCGCATGTTGTGGCACCGCCCGCAATCACCATGGAAACCGTGGGCCTGGTCCATGACCGGCGTTATCTCACCTTTCTCGAAACACTGCTGGAGCGCTGGAGCCACATTCCCGATGCCAGCGAAATCCCGCTTCCAAACACATACGCTATGGGAAGATCAACCCTCGCACCCGTGAGCTACCCCGAATCCGTTGTGGGGCAGGCTGGTTATCATCTGGGCGATGGGGCCTGTCCGGTGACGCCCACAACGCTTCATGCGGCCCTGGCAAGTGCCGCCAGCGCCGCCCATGGGGTAAGCCTTGTGCTTGGTGGTGAAAAGCTGGTCTATGCCCTGTGCCGCCCGCCGGGCCACCATGCGGCCTCGGACGTGGCTGCTGGTTTTTGCTATTTTAACAATTCCGCCATGGCCGCCGAAATTTTCACCCGGGCTGGCAAGCGCACAGCCATTCTTGATATCGACGTGCACCATGGCAATGGCACGGAGGCCATCTTTTATGACCACGCCGATGTTCTTACCGTATCCATCCATGCCCACCCCAAGCGGTTTTACCCCTTCTTCTGGGGTTACGAAAACGAAACGGGAAGGGGCGCGGGCGAGGGCTTCAATCTTAACCTGCCGATGGAACGGGGGACCGTGATCAAGGACTACTGCACCAGTCTGGAAACTGCTTTGCAGCGGGTAACGGATTTTGCCCCCGATGTATTGGTACTGGCCGCTGGCCTCGATATCGCGGTGGACGATCCCTTTAAGGGCTTTGCCATTGAAACACCGGAATTTGCCACCATTGGAAAAATGATTGCACAATTGCGTTTTCCCACGCTTGTTGTGCAAGAGGGCGGCTACCCCAGCCCAAGCCTTGGGCTAAATCTCGCCTCGCTGCTGAAGGGTCTTGGGTAGCATGAGTTTTGAAATTCGCACCATGCAGGACAATGAAACCCAGGCCGTGGCCGATATGGTCCATGGGCTGGCCCGTGATTTGCGCCTGAATGTTATCCCCGCCCTGACCGGCAGGGCGCTTCTTGAATCGCTTGACCTCGTGAATGTTGTCGTGGCTGACGAGCAGGGAAAGCTTTTGGGCGCCTGCCTCTCCCTCATGACCTTTTCGACCTTTCGCGGCAGCAAGGGCGTTTATGTCGTTGATCTCTTCGTGGATGGGGCCGCGCGCAACCGCAACATCGGCGAGGCGCTCTTGCGCGAAACGGCGCGGCGCGCCAAGGTTCGCGGCGCCAAATTCATCAAGCTGGAAGTTGACGTGACCAATACGGGCGGCGCGCGGTTTTATGAGCGCCTGGGCTTCAAGAAAAAACTGGAAGACAGGCTCTTCATTCTGGAACAGGATGGCCTGAATAATTTCATCGCAGAGAGGGAAACTCCATGACAATTAAGCGCGTTGGATTGATCGGCGTTGGCCTCATGGGCCATGGCATTGGCAAGAACATTGTGAGCAAGGGCTTTGCCTTGAATGTAATGGCGCACCGGAACAGGGTTCCCGTTGAAAACCTGATTTCGCTTGGAGCGAAAGAATATGCCTCGCCCGCCGAAATCGCCAAGGCCTCTGATATGGTGATCCTCTGCGTCACCGGAACGCCGCAAGTGGAAGAAGCAATCTACGGCGCAAAGGGATTGAGCACCTCTTTGCGCGATGGCCTAATCATCGCCGACTGCTCCACGGCGGAACCAGCCTCCACCATAAAAATCGCCGCCGAGCTCAAGGCCAAAGGCACCTACTTTGTGGATACCCCGATGACCCGCACGCCCAAGGAAGCAGAAGCCGGCAAGCTCGGCCTCATGGTGGCGGGTCCAGCAGATATTCTGGCCAAAATCCGGCCCGTGCTGGAGTGCTTTGCCGATACCATCGTGAATTCCGGCGATGTGGGGGCGGCCCATCAATTGAAACTGCTCAACAACTTCCTCTCGATCAGCCATGCAGCAATTGCTGCCGAAGCCATTACCGTAGCAGGCAAGGCTGGCGTCAAGATGGAGGCGCTCCGCGATATCGTGCTTTCAGGTGGCGCCATGTCGGTGATGTTCGAGCGTCTGATCAAGGTGCCGCTTGCTGATGACGATACCGCAGCAAAATTCGCCATCAAGAACGCCAGGAAGGACATGCGCTACTACACCAACATGACCGAGCAACTGCCCGTGGCGTCGTTCCTCG
>JAHFPK010000415.1 GCA_023266715.1 Hyphomicrobiales bacterium
CTGTGGGCCACAGTGAGTTGGCTGCGCATTTCATGCAAGCGGCCACGACCTTGGGCACTGTCGCCAATGTCGAGAGAGGATGAAATCACCAGCATGGGGGAAGAGTCCGAAAATGCTTGCCCCATGGGCGTCAGGATATTGGTCAGCCCTGGTCCCGTAATGGTGAAACACACGCCAGGTTTTCCTGTGGCCCTGGCATAGCCATCGGCCATGAAGCCTGCGCCCTGTTCATGGCGCACCAGAACATGCTTGATCTTGGAGCGCGGCAGGGCGCGGTACATTTCGACATTGTGCACGCCGGGAATGCCGAAAATCGTATCCACGCCGTATGCTTCGAGAAGACCAACGAGAGCTTCGCCGGCTGAAAGTTCGGGACGCGATGACATGTCTAAGCTGCCTTTGAATTCTTGGCGGGATCGTTCACCGCATGGCATGCCACAAGGCTGGCGTCGTGGGCAAGGAGGGCGGGGTTGAGCCTGCTGCATGGCTCAAAGGCAATGGGGCAGCGGGGATGAAAGGTGCAGCCTGTTGGCGGGTTCAGCGGTGAAGGGAGTTCACCTTTGAGCACAATGCGCTCACGCTTTCGCGTAGGGTCGGGGGTTGGCGTGGCTGACAGCAATGCCTTGGTGTAGGGATGCTGCGGATTCTTGAAAATATTGTCGCGCGTCCCCTGTTCCACCACGCGGCCGAGATACATCACCATCACCTCATCGGCGATGTGCTTAACCACGGAGAGATCATGGCTGATGAAGAGATAGGCGAGGTTAAGTTTTTCCTGAAGGTCGGCGAGAAGATTGAGAACCTGAGCCTGGATGGAAATATCGAGGGCGGAGACCGGTTCATCCAGCACAAGGATTTCGGGATCGAGCATGAGGGCGCGGGCAATGGCAATGCGCTGGCGCTGGCCGCCGGAAAACATGTGGGGGTAGCGGTCGTAATATTCGGGCCGCAGGCCAACGCTTTTCATCATGGCGCGGGCTTTTTCGCTACGCTCGGCTTTTGGAATTTTGGTGTTCGCCAGCAGGGGTTCTTCCAGGATGGAACCAATTTTCTGGCGAGGGTTCAGGGAACCATAGGGGTTCTGAAAAACGATCTGCACTTTGGGCCGCAAAGCCCGCAGCGTCGCACGTGTTGCGCCGACAATTTCATGGCCGGCGATATTGAGCGTACCAGAGGTTGGCAATTCAATCATGGTGACAAGACGGGCGAGCGTTGATTTTCCGCAACCGGATTCGCCAACGACGGCCAAAGTCTTGCCGCGCTCCAGCGTGAAGCTTGCGCCGTCGACGGCTTTCAGGATGGAGGTTTCCCGGAACGCCCCTCGCGAGACACTGTAGTAGCGCGTGAGGTTTTGTGCATTCAGAACCTGGCTCATGCGGCAGCCTTTCCGAGGGGATAATGACAAAGGGCGCCGGAGTTCATGGCGGGCTCTTTTGTTCGGCACAGGTCAGTTGCGTAAATGCAGCGCGGCGAAAACAGGCAACCAACCGGGCGGTCAAACTGCCCCGGCACGACGCCCGGAATGGACGGCAGACGGCGCGCATGCGCACGCTCCGGCAGAGCCGCAAGAAGGGCTGCCGTATAGGGATGGCGTGGCGCGGCAAAAAGATTCTTGACCGGTTGCTCTTCAACTTTTTGGCCCGCGTATTGCACGCTCACGCGCTCTGCCGTCTCAGCCACGACACCCATCGAATGAGTGATGAGAACAAGGCCCATGCCGGTTTCCTTCTGCAGGCGCACGAGGAGCTCCAGAATTTGTGCCTGGATCGTGACATCGAGCGCGGTTGTGGGTTCGTCGGCAATCAGGAGTTTTGGCTTGCAGGCCAGTGCGATGGCAATCATCACGCGCTGGCTGATGCCGCCTGAGAGTTGATGGGGAAAAGCTGAAAGGCGGCTTTCGGGTGCCGGAATGCCAACTTCTTCCAGAAGGGCAATGGCCCGTTTTCGCCGGGCCGGCTTGTCCAAATCGAGATGGGTTTTGAGCGCCTCCATCAGCTGGAAGCCGACGGTAAAGCAGGGGTTCAGGCTCGACATGGGTTCCTGAAAAATCATCGCCATATCCTTGCCGGTAATCTTGCGGCGGTCGGTGGGCGTAATGTTCAAGAGGTCGCGCCCGTCAAATTCCATGCGGTCCGCGGTGACCCTGGCGGTCCATGGCAGAAGCCCCATGACGGCGAGCATGGACACGGATTTGCCGGAGCCGGATTCACCTACGATGGCCAGCACCTCGCGGCTATCTACCGCCATGGACACATGGTCCACGGCGCGGAAGAAGCCGCTGGCGGTCTTGAACTCCACGGTCAGGTTCTTGATGTCGAGCAGGGGCATCGCCGGTTCACACTAATTTCATGTTAATCTTCTTGAACTTGCATATGGGTCCGTTCTT
>JAHFPK010000111.1 GCA_023266715.1 Hyphomicrobiales bacterium
GAGATTCTGAATGTGGTGCGATTGGCTTCCGCCAGCGCTTTCGTAAGCGGCAGCCCGAGACCCGTTCCCTGCACCTCGCGGCCCTCCGTGTTCACCCGTTTGAAGGGCTCAAGGGCATTGCGCAATTGTTCGGCGTTCATGCCGATACCCGTGTCTTTCACACGAAGTTTCAGTTCGCCGGTTTTATTCATCTGGGCCGAAACAATAACCTGTCCGCCGGGATCGGTAAACTTGATGGCGTTTGAAATGATGTTGAGCATGATCTGCCGCATGGACCTTTGATCGGCAACAACATTGGGGAGATCACCTGGCATGGATTTTCGGATGACAACCCGGGCTCCTGTCGCAGCCTCTTGCAGCATTTTGATAGTGTTGTCGGCCGTGTCGCTCAAGTTCACTGAAGTGAAATTAAGCTCAAGCTGGCCAGCTTCAACTTTCGAAAGATCAAGCAGATCATTGATGAGGGAAAGTAGCAGCCCGCCACTGGAATGAATGTCATTCACATAGTCACGATACTTGTCATTCTTGATTTCACCAAAGCGTTCAAGGCGCATGACTTCCGAAAATCCCATGATGGCATTGAGCGGTGTGCGCAATTCATGGCTGATGCGGGCGAGGAATTCCGACTTCTGCCGGCTTGTGGCTTCCGCCACCTCCTTGGCCTCGCGCAGCTCCGATTCGGTTCGCTTCCATTGGGTAATGTCGCGCACCACGGCGCAGAAGGCGGCCCGTGATGCCGAAGATTGCAGCGCGCCTATTGTGAGAAAGAGGGGAACTGTTCCGCCTTGCTTTACAACAGCGTTCACCTCCCGGCCATCATTGAAAACGCTTGCGAGGCCCGGTCCCTGCAAGGCAGCGAGATAGTCGCGCAAAACTTTCCGGCTTTCCGCTGCCAGTAAATCGCCAAAGGGTTTGTCGGCCACTTCCGCAATGCGGTAGCCGAAAATGGCCTCGGCACCGGCGCTGAACGTGTGGATCTTGCCATCCCGGTCAAGTGTGATGATACCGTCGGTTGCCGTATCAAGAATGGCGCGCAATTCTTCATCGGCCACGGGTTGGGTATTTTGCACATTCTCGCGCGCCGGGACCTTTACCGTTTCAACTGGAGTTAGCTTTGGCTCTTCAACGGCAGCAACGATCTGTGGTGGAGGCGTCACCGTCACCTCGGCCTGTTTGGAAACAGGCGCCGTGGTTGGCCGCAAAATAAATTGGCGGGCAGGACCATTTAGCCATGCGACCTCGGACAATTGTACCGCAAAGCTAACGTCCCTGCCGTTCTCAAGTGTGAGAGTGGTTGCAGGCACCGACTGGCCAAGGGCCGCAAAGCATGTCCACACGGCGTCATCGCTGATCAGGTCTTCAACGGAAGAATAACCGAAGAGCTCAAGCGCTTTTGGATTGGCATGCAGCACATGGCCACCCTTGCTGATCAGGACAGCATAGGAAAGTCGGTCGATTGCGTTGGTGACGGCAAACGGAATCGTGGCCGGTTTGCGCCTGGGCTTTTCTGGAGCTGCCTTGGCAGCAGGCGCTTGATCAACAACGGATTCAGTGAGCACTTTTCCGAGATGATGAAACGCTTCCGCTTCGGCAGGGCCAAGCTGCGGCTTTGTGGCCGCAAGTCCTCCAGCTCTTTGCGGGTGAGTTGAAATAGACCGCTCAAGGGCCCTCCGCTCAGTGATATCATCCAGAAGCACCATGGCAAAAGTAACCGGGTCTGCCGTCATGCCCAGTTTTCGCAAGGTGAGCCTGATATCGCGCTGGCCAATCTTGGTGCGCAGGCGCTTTACATCACTGACGGTTCCGGTTGATGCCAGTCGCGCCAGCAAGTCGTCGGCAAGCGATGAATTTTCAATGAGCGCACTCAGGCTCGCGCGTTGATCCGACCCAAGAAGCAGGCGTGCCGCGGCATTCAGGCGGTGCAGCGACCCATCCTGTCCCATAAATGCCGCTGCGGCGGGAAGCAGATCAAAGGCCTGTGCCAGTTTTTCCATCGGAATTTCTGATGCTGCATCATTTTGGCCTGCAGCGATCACCAGAAGTCCGGCCCGCCCATCGGCCAGGGCGTGGATTGTGCATCGGCAGGAAAGCGGCGCCGTATGGCCGGAGGAAGGGAATTGGAGATCGACCACTTCGATCTGGCCGCGGCTCAGGCTCTTTGAAAGCCCCATGACCCGCTCAACACCCGGCTCTGCATAGTCAAAGGGCTGGTCAATGAGATCAAAAAGAGATTCCCCGCCGAAATAGGCAACCCCCGCAGAATTCGCCCATACAATACGCCCCCGTGCCCCATCCCACAGCCAGGCAGCACTGGTAAGGTTGCGCAAATCTTCAAGCGTTGGCGCTTCAATTCTAGTCAAAATACCCGCGGCCAGGATTTGCCCGGCCGTTCCCCACGCACCTACGAACTCTGTGCCGGCCATTTGCAGCTGGCCCGCGCCCACAAGGCAAACTAAATCAATTTTTTGAGATTGCGTCCACCTTTGGTTAACCAAAAGCTATAAAAATGTACAAATGGTTAATGAAGGGCTCCAAAACTGTACAGAATATTGCAACGCAAGATTTATGTTGCAATGCACAATTTATGCTTCTATATGAATTTCCAAGGCGACGAATGCCACTCATAAACTCCTTGGAGACTAACCATGAATGTAAAGAAATCGAAAATTGATGCCACAGCTGAAGTCCCGGCCGAGGCCGTTGAATTTGCGCAAAAGTCTGTAGATCAGGTCCAGGTGGCTTTTGAAAAGGCAACCGATGTTGCTGAAAAGGCGACCGAAGTTGCACAAGACAATGTGAAGGTCCTTGAAGCTGTGGCTTCTGCCTACAAATCGGGTGTTGTGGACTTCCAGAAGAAGGCCATGGAATTTACACAAAAGAACATGGAGCAGGCTTTCGCTTTCAGCCGCAAACTGTTTTCCACCAAGGAATTTGGCGAAGTCGTTTCCCTCCAGCAGAATTTTGTGAAGGACCAGGCCGAAGCCCTCAAGACCCAGGCTGCCGAGTTGAACGAAATTGCCGTGCGCCTGTCGAATGAGACCGCCAAGCCCCTGCAGAACAGCTTGACCAAATCCTTCAGGGATTTCTCCAAGTCGTTCGCGGCCTAATCCAGTTTAATCTTTTGATAGAAGGCCCGTGATTGTCGCGGGCCTTTTTGTTAGCTTGAATTTGATGACGCGCACCGCTAGTTTGCGCAGCACTTGAAGATGCAGCTGTAGCTCAGTTGGTTAGAGCGCCGGATTGTGGATCCGGAGGCCGGTGGTTCGAGCCCACCCAGCTGTACCATCTATTTGCACACCCCCAAAAGATTGTCCGCCGCAAAGGCTTCTGCAAGCTGGGCTTCGGTCATGACACCCTCGCTCAACGCAACCTCGCGGATGGTGCGCCGTGCCTTCAGCGCGATTTTTGCCACCCGCGCCGTATGGATGCCATAATCGGCGGATTCAGGTATTCTCATGACGCCGATGGGGTCTCTATCAATGCGATCGCGCGACATTGTTTGCCTTTTCCTGATTCTGTTAAACTTGGAGCCGGGCCATCCATAGGCCTTGCTTAAAATTTAAGCAAAGTTGATAAATGCCGCAATTCAAAAGGCTTTTGTGTGACAATTGAACTGAGACCTGATGGCCGTCAATCGGAAACCGCGCTTGCTGTCCAGCGCGGTATTGGCCGCTTGATGCGAAGCCTGGGCTTTGCGATCCTCACGGAGTTCAGTTTGACTACAGGCCGCCGCGCTGATGTCATCGCGCTTGGCGATGGCGGTGCCATCTGGATCATAGAAATCAAATCTTCGCTTGAGGATTTTCGCGTTGATCAGAAATGGCCCGAGTACCGCGAGTTCTGCGATCAGTTTTTCTTTGCCATCCCGCAATCCCTTGATCCCGAAATCATTCCCTATGAGGCGGGCCTGATCGTCGCTGACAATTGGGGTGCGGAAATCATCCGGCAATCGGGGAAAGTACCCCTTCATGCCTCGAGGCGCAAGGCGCTGACGCTGTCCTTTGCCCGCGCGGCCGGCCAGCGCCTGCATGGACTCTACGATCCATAAATTTACTTAGGTGCGCGCTTTGCCAAAATGCGCTGCAGGGTGCGGCGGTGCATGTTGAGGCGCCGTGCTGTTTCCGAAACATTGCGGTTGCAGAGTTCATAAACCCGCTGGATATGTTCCCACCGTACCCGGTCGGCAGACATGGGATTTTCAGGAAGCGCCGTGCGGCTGTCCTTGTCGGAAATAAGCGCGCCATAAACCGCATCGGCATCCGCCGGCTTGGCCAGATAGTCGATTGCTCCAAGCTTCACTGCGGTCACCGCCGTGGCGATATTGCCGTAACCCGTGAGCACGACAACCCGTGCATCGGGCCTGCTGGCATGGAGGGATTCAATCACATCAAGGCCATTGCCATCGCCAAGGCGCAGATCGACAACCGCATAGCCCGGGGCTGATTTCTTCACCTGCTGAATGCCTTCTGCCACGGACTCGGCCGTGCGAACTTCAAACCCGCGCGTTTCCATGGCCCGCGCCAGTCTGGTCAAAAAGGGCTTGTCGTCGTCAACCAGCAACAGGGTTTTATCAGCAGGAAGATTGATTTCAGTCATAACGGCTCTCTTATTGACACTCTTATACGAGTCAAGGGCCCCCTTGGACACCGCTTTATGAGTTGCCCAAATCCACCAAGCTCCGTGGCCAGCTCAATTGTATGATGGCGCCATGCTCGGGAAGGGGGCGGTTGGCCAGGGAAACCGTAGCACCGGAGCGCTCCAGCAAAGTCTTGGCAATGAAAAACCCCAGCCCCATACCCTCATGGCGTCCCCGTTCGCGTTCGCTGTCGTCGCCATATCCCGGTCGCGTTGTGACAAACGGATCACCCAGGCGGTCAAAAATGGCCTGGTCAAAACCGGGCCCATCATCCGAAATGAGAAGAGAGACTTTTGCCGTGGACCATTGGGCAATGATGCTCACCTTCTTCTCGGCGAAATCGACGGCATTCTCCAAGAGATTTCCTAATCCATAGGCGATTGCCGGGTTGCGGCGGAAGACGGGTTCAGGCGTTTGGACCGTTGTTCCGTCACCGGCGATTGTAATATTGATAGTGACGTCCGGTCCACGGATGGGCGCCACCAGGTCCTCGATCATGACGGAAAGCTTGACCCGCTCATACATGTCGTCGGCCTGCGTATCCCGGTTGGCAAGCCGCGACAGGATTTCCCGGCATCTTCCGGTTTGGCTGATCAGAAGGTCAATATCTTCCGTATGCGGACCTTTTTCCGGCAGTTCCCGTTTCAGTTCCTTGGCCACAAGGGCAATGGTGGCTAGAGGTGTTCCCAATTCATGGGCTGCCGCTGCAGCTAGCCCGTCAAGGGCCGAAAGCCTCTGTTCCCTTGCGAGCACGAGTTCGGCAGCAGTCAAGGCCGACGACATCTGCCGGGCTTCCTCGGCAATCCGCCGCGCATAGATGGATGAAAACACCACGCCACATATGATGGCCGCCCACATGCCGGATACATAGGCCTTTGGCAGAACCAGTGGCGCTGCGGTATTCCACGGGAGTGGCTGGTGATAAATTGCAAGAACGCTCGCGCATAGGAAAGCAATCGCGCTGAGCCACAGGGTCCATTTCAGTGGCAATGACGTGGCGGAAACGGTAACCGGCACAAGAAACAGGAATGCGAACGGGTTTTCCAATCCGCCCGTGAGGTAGAGCAGCAACGCCAATTGAATGACATCATATCCCAGAAGGAAACCGGCCTGAGTCGGCGCAAGCCTTGAACTGGAGCGCCAGCGCAGGGTCAGAAAAATATTGAGCCAGGCGCTCATCGCAATGACGCCAAGACAGGCCCCCAGCGGCAGGGGAAAATCAAGAATGAAATGCACCCCCAGAACGGCAAGGGATTGACCGAAGACCGCAAGCCAGCGCAAACGCACCAAGGTGCGCAGTCTGAGGAGTCCGGCTGTCGTGTTGAAGGTTTCCGGTCCTTCCGGGGCGGCAGCAAAGATTGACATATTGGGCTTGCCTTACGATTTACACAGCGATGAGTTTAAGATAAAGCCACCGAAATGCCAAAATCCCAATTTGCACCCTCGCGTTTTCAACTCGTCTTCGCAATACTCGCCCTGCTTGCCGCTCTTCTCACTGCGGGTGTGTCCTATTATCTTGCAAACCAGCCCCGTGGCCAAATCAGCATTGGCACGGCTCTCGTTGGCGGGCCATTTACCCTCACCGACCAAACTGGACGCAAGGTTACGGAAAAAGATTTTCTTGGCAAATATATGCTGGTCTTTTTTGGCTATACCTATTGCCCTGATATTTGCCCCACGGAACTGCAGGTGATGTCGGCGGCCCTGGATAGCATGGGACCAAAGGCCGATGCGATTCAACCCGTCTTCATCAGTGTCGACCCGGGACGCGATACGCCTGAAGTTCTGAAGCAATATGTGGCCAATTTTCATCCCCGCCTTGTGGGCCTTACCGGATCACCTGAGGAGATTGCTTCAGTTGCCAAAGCCTACCGCGTCTATTTCAGCAAGGTCGAAAGCAATTCCGCACCCGATGCCTATCTTATGGACCATTCCACCATCATCTATTTGATGGACCCCCAGGGAAAGTTCCTCAAGCATTTCGCCTATTCGACCGATGCGGCAGCCTTGGCCAAGGCTATTGCGGAAGCCATTGCCGGTTAATTTACCGTAATAATAGTATAATAGGCGGTTGCGGTAACCCTGAGGACTTGTTAGGTTGCGTCGCAGCATGATGCGATCAGGCTCGGCTGTGGGGAAATTCTCCTAATGCTTTATAATCTCTATGAGATGAATCACGCTGCCCTTGCGCCTTGGCGCGCGGCTGCCGATATGGGTTTGAATTTTTGGCAGAATCCGGTGAATCCCTTGAGCTCTACCAGTACTGCCCGTGCCGTGAGCGCCTCACTGGAACTTTTTGAACGCGCCACCCGCCGGTTTGGCAAACCGTCCTTTGGCCTTAAGGAAACCGAAGTCAATGGCGTGACAGCCGGCGTCCAGGAACAAATTCTTTTGCATAAGCCTTTTGTGTCTCTGCTGCATTTCAGCAAGATCTGGCCGGAAAAGGTGAAGGCGAAGCTGCAGGAAAAGTTGCTGATTGTGGCTCCCATGTCTGGCCACTATGCCACCCTGCTGCGCGGTACTGTTGAGGCCTTGCTTCCTCATTTTGATGTTTACATTACCGACTGGACCGATGCCCGCACTGTTCCGCTGTCGATGGGAAAATTCGATCTCGAGGACTATGTCGATCACGTCGTTGATATGCTGCGGATCCTGGGCAGTGGCGTCAATATCATGGCCGTGTGCCAACCCTCGGTTCCCGTCATGGCGGCCGTATCCCTTTTGAGTGCGAAGGCAGATCCACGCACGCCCAAGACCATGATTCTCATGGGCGGCCCCATTGATACGCGCCGCAACCCCACCGCGGTCAATAAACTGGCGAAGGAAAAAGGCGCCGGCTGGTTTCGCCAGAATGTGATCATGAAAGTGCCGTTCCCCCACGCGGGTTTCATGCGCGATGTCTATCCCGGCTTCCTGCAATTGACCGGCTTCATGACCATGAATCTTGATCGCCACATGGACGCCCACCGGCAACTCTTCTGGCACCTCGTTGAGGGCGATGATGAGAGCGCGGAAAAGCATGAAGATTTCTACGATGAATACATGTCGGTCATGGATCTCACGGCGGAGTTTTATCTGCAAACCGTCGACCGGGTTTTTGTCAATCACGATCTCCCCAACGGCTCCTACATGCATCGCGGCACGCTTGTTGAGCCCGCGAAAATCACCGGGACTGCCCTCATGACGATTGAAGGCGAACGTGATGATATTTCCGGCGTTGGCCAAACCGAAGCCGCCCATGATTTGTGCACCGGCATCCCCAAGGAAAAGAAGCTGCATCACTTGCAATTGGGCGTCGGACACTATGGCGTGTTCAGTGGCTCACGGTTCCGCAATGATGTGGTCCCAATGATTGTGAACTTTGTGAGCGCTAACGCCTGATGGCCGGCTTGCTTCGCAAGTATGTGAAGGCATGGTCAGAAGTTCCGGTCGAACCCTACTCTATCCTTGTCGACGATCAGCCCGTTATTGTGAATTTTCGCCGCAACAGCCGGGCCAAACGTATTATTCTCCGCCTGACGCGAGAGTGCAGCGGTGTCGTTGTAACGCTTCCAAAAAATGTGAGCGCCGCACGAGCCCAGGCCTTTGTGGAAAAGTCGGTTTCCTGGATTTCAAAGCATCTCAAGCACAGAACCCCGCGGACAGTTCTAGGGCCTGGCTCCATTATTCCCCTTCGCGGAATTC
>JAHFPK010000112.1 GCA_023266715.1 Hyphomicrobiales bacterium
GTGGTTTGGGACTGAAAAGGTTAGCGGTTCAGACCCAACTCAATAGATAGAGTAAGCAATGAGGTCATCAAGTGCGGCCTTTGTTTCATCGCTTACAGGGGTCTTATTGGCCGCAGCCTCAAGTGTAGCTGCCGCCTCGGCATCTGCCGCAACTGCGTCCTGCCAAGCCGTATAGGCTGCTTCAAGTGTCGCCACCTGTTCAGCCGTGAGCCCGGCATCGATGACTGCCTGGTCATACGCTGCTTGCAGGGTCGCATTGGTTGGATCGGCCTGCAGGGCTTCGTAGGCACCTATGACGGCTGCCGGGGCGCTGCCCTCAAATGCCGTCTGCAATGCTGCTGCATCGGTTAGCGCTGCAGTCTGGCTTGCCAGGTAATAGGCCTTGATCTTGCCAATTCGAGAGGTGGCGAACGCGTTCGCAAAAGCTTGTGGCGCCGCATGACCAGCATTGAGCGCCCCGAGATTGCTTGCAGTCTGCCCCTGACTGTTCGCATTCGCATTGGCGCTTTGGGCAGAAGCATTGCCGTTTCCGTTGTTGCCCAAATTCTTGGCGAACGCCTGGCCGTAAGATGTTGATCCATTGCCGCTAACAAGGTTAGGGCAAACTAATAGTGCGGCCGCAAGTGCAGCGGTGAAAAACAGCGAAACTGGCTTGATAGGCATCCGAATCACCCACTCTTTGATTGGATCAAATAATCATATGCTGATGGAACTTACAATTGCGTTACAATTGCGGCCAGATGGAAAAGCAGTCGAGACAAACCCGGCAGTTTCCTGCCGGGCTCTCGCGAATCAAAAATACACACGACAACTGTCAACTTAAACACACGTTCTATCGGTGAGTTTACACTTGAAAAACATCAGTATCGATGTATAACACATGCATAGATTCTGCAAAGCTGCGCTCCAATGATTACAGCACCGCAATTGCGCGCCGCCCGTGCTTTGCTTGGCATCGACCAGCAAAAATTGGCGGATTTGGCCGATGTGTCGCTACCGACCATCCAGCGCATGGAAGCAAGCCCTGACAATGTGCGGGGCGTCGTTTCAAGCCTCATGAAAGTCCTTGAGGCGCTCGACAAGGCTGGCCTCGAAATAATTGGTGACGGCGTTGCAAGCAGCGGCGGCGGTCGGGGTGTCCGTTTCAAGGAGTCATCCAAATGACCGGCGTGGATTTTTCCGCAGCTCCGCAGCTTGCGGGGCTGCTCGCGGCGATCCTGCTCTATGGAGTAGCTGCGGGTTTTGCCGCCATCTTCCATCGGCGCCGGGGAGCGCTCGCGACGGTTTATCCTGTCTGCATCGCGGCAGCGGCTATGGCCGCAGTTGCCGATCTCGCCGAACTGATTGCCGATACGAGCACTGGATTCAGGCTGCCCCTCGGGCTGCCGATCATTGGCTTATACGTGAGGCTCGATGCCTTGTCGGCCTTCTTCGGCCTGATTGTAAATGTTGGCGTGCTGACCGCCGCCATTTACGGCGTGGGTCTCGACCGCAATCGCGATCTGACCGCAAGGGTCGAACCGTTTTTCCCGGCTTTCGCTGTGGCGATGAACCTGGTTCTCCTCGCAGGCGATGCCTTCGGTTTTCTGTTTTCCTGGGAATTGATGTCGCTCACCTCATGGGTCCTCGTCGTTTCGCGCCATAAGGATGCCGACAGCCGTCATGCGGGTCATGTCTATCTGGTGATGGCAGCGATTGGCACGGCCTCGCTCCTGTTCGCCTTCGGCGGACTTGCGGGAGCTGCCGGCAATTACGCTTTCGATGCGATCCGCGCCGCGCCGCCCGGTCCAATTGTCTCAGGGCTCGTTCTCGCCGGCACCATTTTCGGAGCCGGATCGAAGGCTGGTATCGCGCCATTGCACGCCTGGTTGCCGCTGGCCCATCCGGCAGCCCCCAGCCATGTCTCTGCCCTGATGAGCGGCGTCATGACCAAGGTTGCGATTTATGGCCTCATCCGCATCGTCTTTGATCTCCTGGGAACCCCCGTCTGGTGGTGGGCCCTGCCATTCCTGCTGTTGGGCGCCGTCACTGCGGTGCTCGGTCTGCTCTACGCCGTGCTTGATGGCGACCTGAAGCGCGTTCTTGCCTATTCGACGGTGGAGAACATCGGCATTATCTTCGTGGGCCTTGGACTGGCGCTTGCCTTCAAAGCATCCGGACTTGCCGCTGCTGCTGCGGTGGCGATGGCGGCCACGCTCCTTCACTGTCTCAACCACTCGTGGTTCAAGTCACTGCTCTTCCTCGGTGCTGGCGCCGTGCTGCACGCCACCGGACGGCGTGATTTCGGCGGGCTCGGCGGCCTGATCCACCGCATGCCGGTTACCGCTGCCCTGTGGCTGGTTGGCGCCATGTCGATCTCGGCCCTGCCGCCCTTCAACGGCTTCGTCTCCGAATGGCTGCTGTTTCAGGCGGTGCTTGCGGGACCGGCATTTCCCGAGCCCGTGTTGCGCTTCATGTCGCCTGCGGTGGGTGCCATGCTGGCCCTGGCTGCTGCCCTTGCCGCAGCCTGTTTTGTGCGAGCCTTCGGCATTGTGTATCTCGGCCGTCCGCGCAGTTCAGCTGCCGCCGAAGCCCATGAAACAGCAAGACCGCAGCAGGTCGCAATGGCCCTGCTTGCAGGCCTGTGCCTGCTTGGCGGACTATTTGGTGGTGTCACGGTATCGGCAATCCAGCCCCTGCTTCAAATGCTGGCCGGAGCACCTCTGCCAGCCGCAGGCACTGGCCCAACCCCATTCTCGCTGATAGCCTTCGATGCGGCGCGCAGCATCTACGATGCGCCGACGATTGCACTTTTCCTGCTCATCTCCGGCACACTGACAGCGCTGCTGGTGCATCGCATTTCAAGTCGTCGCACCAGGCTTGGCCCAGCATGGGATTGCGGATTCCCAGAGCCTTCGCCGCTCACTCAATATAGCGCCTCAAGCTTCTCACAACCTTTGCGGCGGGTTTACGGCACGACTTTATTTGGCGCTTCCGAAATCATCGACATGCCGCAACCCGGCGACAGCCGCCCTGCGCGCCTCACCGTGCGGCTGCAGGATTATCTGTGGGAGCTGCTCTATGCAGCGCCAGCGGCTGCGGTCATCGGCCTGTCTGAGCGGTTGAACACGTTGCAATTCCTGACCATCCGGCGGTACCTCATGCTCGTGTTCAGCGCCCTCATCGTGCTGCTTCTCATTGCGGCGGTGTGGTTCTGATGGGCGAAACACTCACACTTCTTTTCGGTCAGACGATCCAGATGTTTCTGGTGCTTCTGGTGGCACCTGCAATCACCGGCATCACGCGGCGCACCCGGGCCCGCTTCATGCGCAGGCAAGGTGCACCGGTCATCCAGCCCTACCGCGACCTGAGCAAGCTCGTGCGCAAGGAATCGGTCGTCGCCGAAAACGCTTCCTGGCTTTTCCGCTCGGCGCCCTACGCCATTCTGGCCTTCACCTGGGTGGCAGCCGCACTGGTTCCCACTTTCGCTTCCGGACTCATGTTCAACTGGGCGGCTGATGCCGTGGCGCTGGTTGCACTTCTGGGCGCAGCACGGGCGCTTCTTGCACTTGCCGGCATGGATGTGGGCACAAGCTTCGGCGGCATCGGTTCTTCGCGCGAAATGATGATCGCCACCTTGGCCGAACCCGCCATGCTGCTTGTGGTTCTGACGATGGCGCTGTCGGCGGGAACGACGCGCCTGCCTGAAGTCGCAGAATTCTTGATATCTGCGCCCGTTACAGTGCGCGTATCTCTGGGCCTCGCGCTGGTGGCGCTGGTCATAGTAGCGCTGGCTGAGAATGCCCGTATCCCGGTGGATAATCCGGCGACACACCTTGAACTCACAATGGTGCACGAAGCCATGGTGCTGGAATATTCCGGACGTCACCTCGCCATGATCGAGGCGGCCGCCCAGTTGAAACTGGTTCTCTACATTTCACTCATCGTTTGCCTTTTCCTGCCCTTTGGCATGGCACCGGCCGATGCCGGTTCCGGCGCATGGCTTACCGGCATCGCAGCCTATCTTGTGAAACTTGCGTTCGGTGCCGTGCTGCTTGGGGTTTGGGAAGTGAGCATAGCCAAGATGCGGGTGTTCCGTGTCGGCGAGTTCCTGGGCGGCGCCTTCGTCTTTGCCTTCCTCGCCATTCTCCTCGCCTTCCTGACGCGCGAGGTGCTCAAATGAATCATGCCTATGATGTCTCGCATCTTCTTGCCGGCCTGATGCTGGTTGCGAGTTTCGCGCTTCTCTATCAGGACCGCATCTTCGCCGTGCTGAACATCTTTGCCGCGCAGGCGATCCTGCTGGCGATGGCGGTAGGCTGGGAAGCCTGGACGCAGCAGCGTCCGCATCTTTTCATCACGGCA
The DNA here is from genome assembly GCA_023266715.1 of Hyphomicrobiales bacterium. GTDB lineage: Bacteria > Pseudomonadota > Alphaproteobacteria > Rhizobiales > Aestuariivirgaceae > Aestuariivirga. The sequence continues at coordinate 4,345 of JAHFPK010000112.1, forward strand.
GCGTTGGCGCTGTGCCTCAAGGGCATCGTCATCCCGGTAGCGCTGCACAAGATGATCGTTCGCCTCGGGGTGCACCGCGATGTCGAACAGGTGGTGGGCGTGGGCAAGACGCTGCTGCTCGGCCTGGCACTCACTTCGCTGTCGCTGATGCTGGTTCTCAAGATCACGGCAGCGGCGGAATCATTCACGCGTGAGGGTCTGGCATTGGCGCTCGCCATCATTCTTCTCGGGATGCTGATGATGATCACGCGCAGGAATGCCGTCACCCAGATTGTCGGCTTCATGTCGCTGGAGAACGGCCTCATCCTTGCTGCCACGGGCGCGCGCGGCATGCCGCTCGTGGTCGAGGTCAGTGTCGCCTTCTCTGTGCTCATCGCCCTCTTCGTGTTTGCCGTATTTGTGTTCCGCATCCGTGAACGCTTTGACAGCGTCGATGTCGAGGCCCTCGAAAATGTCAGGGGCGATACTAAATGATGACATCCGTCGCATTGGTCATTGGCATTCCCTTTGTCTCGGCGACTGCCCTGGTACTGGTGCCGGGCTACCGGGCCTCGGCGGCTGGCAATGTTCTCGCCATGTTTGCCACATTCATCTCGGGAGTGTCGCTGCTTTTTGTCGACGCCGGAGCGAGTAGTTACTTTATCGTCGACGATATGAATATTCTCTTCATCATCCTGAACACGCTGGTTGGCTTTACCGCATCGGTGTTCAGTGCCAGCTATATCGGCCACGAGATCGAAACCGGCAAGCTCACGCCGCTCTTCGTGCGTTTCTATCATGCCATGTTCCTTGGCATGATGGGGTCGATGAACCTGGCGCTCACCGCCAACAACATTGGGCTGTTATGGGTCGGCCTGGAAATAGCAACCCTGATCACCGTCGTCATGGTCGGTATCTACCGCACGCCGTCGGCCATCGAAGCGGCGTGGAAATATTTCATCCTTGGCAGCGTCGGCATTTCGCTCGCCTTCTTCGGAACCATCCTCATTTATCTCGCCGGCCAGAAAGCCCTTGGCGAAGGCGCATCCGCAATGACCTGGAGCCTGCTGCAGGCCGCCGCCCCGCAACTCGATGCTTCATTGCTCAATCTTGCCTTCATCTTTCTACTCATCGGTTATGGCACCAAAGTGGGCTTGGCCCCCCTTCACGCCTGGTTGCCCGACGCCCATGCCGAGGGCCCGACACCAATTTCGGCCGTTCTCTCCGGGCTGCTGCTCAATGTGGCGCTCTATGCGCTGCTGCGTTTCAAGATGATCGTCTCCGCCCATCCGGAGGCCATTGATCCCGGCCCCGTCATGATCGTCATGGGTTTGATCTCGCTGATCTTCGCCGCTTTCATGCTGTACCAGCGGCGCGATATCAAACGGCTGTTTGCCTATTCCTCCATTGAGCACATGGGACTCATCACGTTTGCTTTTGGCATGGGTGGGCCCTTGGCCAATTTCGCGGGGCTCCTGCACATGGCGATGCACAGCCTGACCAAATCGGCGATCTTCTTTGCGGTAGGCCACGTGGCCCAGGCCAAGGATACCCAGCGCATCGCCGGAATCCGGGGGCTGAGCGTGACCCATCCCGGCCTTGCAATCGGCCTGGCAGCGGGGGTCTTTGCGATCTCCGGGCTGCCGCCATTCGGCGTGTTCATGAGCGAGTTCCTGATCCTCACTACCACTTTTGCCCGCGCACCCTGGCTTGCGGTACTTCCGGCCTTCGGCCTGTTGGTGGCCTTCGGTGCGCTGCTGTGGCGCCTGCAGGACCTGCTGTTTGGTGAACCAACCGAACCTGCACACAAGGTCCGCGCCTCCTCTGTCCCTCTTATGATCCACCTTGGCTTGGTTCTCATTGCGGGTATCTATTTGCCGCCGATCCTGGTGGGCTGGTTCGAACGCGCCGCGGAGATGCTCAAATGAAGCGGCCCGTAGCCACAGCTGCCGCCTCGCTGGTCGCCCGGCTGAAACCCGGGGCCGACGGTTTCATCCGCTTGGGGATCGATGAGCGGGATTGGATCGGCCTCGCCATGGGTGCCGCCCAGGGCCTGCAGGATTTGCTGGCGCTCTGGGTTGATGGAAATGCCGCCCACATGGCGCTCGGCGTTCCGGCGCTCAAGCTGCGGATCATTGTTTCCGTGCCGCTGAAGCGTGGCAGCTTCCCGTCGGTTGCCAGGAACCACGCCGCCGCCATTCGCCTCGAGCGCTCCCTGCGCGATCTCCATGGCGTCGAACCGAAAGGGCTGCCCGATGCGCGCAATTGGATCGACCACGGAAAATGGCCCTCACCGCCGCCGGGCCTGGTAAAAGATGTTGCACGGCCGGACAAAGCTTATGCATTTTTGACCGCCGAAGGCGATGGCTTGCATCAGATTGCGGTGGGGCCGGTTCACGCCGGCATCATCGAACCCGGTCATTTCCGCTTCACCGCCAACGGCGAAGCGGTGGTGCGTCTCGAAGAACGGCTCGGCTATGTCCACAAGGGCATCGAGGCCCTGTGCCGGGATGCCGATATCGCCACGGCGGCACGCATTGCGGCACGCATTTCAGGCGACAGCACAGTCGCGTATTCCTTTGCCTTCGCGCGCGCCGTCGAAGCCGCCCTCGCGTGGCGGCCGCCGCCGCGCGCCGTCTTGCTGCGCGCCATCATGGCGGAGCTTGAGCGCCTGTCGCACCACGTGAACGATGTGGGTGCCATCTGCAACGATGCCAGCGTCGTGGTGCTCCATGCCCATTGCACGCTGCTGCGCGAAGATATTTTGCAGACTGCCGCCCAGTGCTTCGGCCATCGCATGATGATGGATTGCATCGTGCCGGGCGGTGTGGCTGTCGATCTTTCGGCTGAGAGCGCTGATGCAATCAAGGCTCTGCTCGCGCGCTGTACCAAGGGCTTCGAGGCGGTTGTCCGGGTCTACGACGAAGCGCCGTCCTTGCAGGACCGCACGGTTACGACAGGCGTCGTGAGTGCTGAGCTTGCAGCACGTTTCGGCGCGGGAGGCCATGTCGGGCGCGCTTCGGGCCGGGCCTTCGATACGCGCAAGATTTTTCCCTATCCGCCTTATGAAAAGTTGGACTTCACCATAGCAGTTCGCGACGAAGGCGACGTCGACTCGCGGGTGTGGATCCGCATTGAAGAAGTCCGCTCCAGCATTGCACTCATCCGACAGTTGCTGAATCTGTTGAAACCCGGCCCCCTCATGTCATCCATGCCCAAAGTGTTGGCCAGCGAAGGCGCAAGCATGGTCGAGAGCTTCCGCGGCGACGTGTTCATCGCTTTGCGGCTGGACGACAGGGGACGCCTTGCAAATTTTCACGCCCGCGATCCGTCTTGCTTCCAGTGGCCGCTGCTCGAAGCCGCCATCGAGGGCAATATCGTTGCCGATTTCCCCCTCTGCAACAAGTCGTTCAACTGCTCCTATTCCGGACATGATATGTAGGACACCATGCGCTCTCTTCTGCTCAGGTCACTCATTCAAGGTTCCGCTGTGATACCGCCGCCGCAGCCGGGCAATGATGCAGTGGCCGAACTTGCGAGGACTCTTGGCAAACAGGCGCGGGCGCGCCTCGGCCGGTCGTTGGCGATCCGCGAGGTCGATGCCGGATCGTGCAACGGCTGCGAGCTGGAAATTCACGCCATCAACAACCCGGTCTATGACGCGGAACGTTTCGGCCTGAAGTTCGTGGCATCGCCCCGCCATGCCGATGTGCTGTTGGTCACCGGCCCCGTGACCTGGAACATGCGCCAGGCACTGGAACGCACCTATGCCGCAACGCCGTCGCCGAAATGGGTGGTGGCGCTGGGCGATTGCGCCGCCAACTGCGGCGTTTTCGCTGGCAGCTACGCCTGCGTCGGAGCAGTATCGGACGTAGTCCCCGTTGACCTGCACATCAAGGGCTGCCCGCCACCGCCCATCGAAATCCTCAAAGGTCTTCTGGCATTGGTCGACGAAATGGCAAAATAGCCGTTGCGCCACTGTCCAGC
>JAHFPK010000416.1 GCA_023266715.1 Hyphomicrobiales bacterium
ACAGTCTAGAGATTACCCGTCTGGCACGTGGCATCACCGTTGAGCAGATGCTTCAAGAGCCTTCCGCCTATACGGTCATCAACACCAACTCGCCCCTGAAGCTTGATAACCCGATGGCCATGGGCATCATTGAAATGGCGCGGCGGAATCAGATCTGTGTCGTCACGCCTTTTACACTGCTGGGTGCCATGGCGCCGGTGACGCTGGCTGGCGCACTCGTCGAACAGAATGCCGAAGTCCTGGCTTGCCTTGCCTTGTCGCAACTCGCCAGGCCTGGAGCGCCATTCGTCTACGGAAGCTTCACGTCGAACGTCGACATGAAATCGGGGGCTCCTGCCTTCGGAACACCTGAATACATGCAGGCCTGCATCATCGGCGGCCAGCTCGCGCGGCGTTACCGGTTGCCGTATCGTACCTCAAGCACCAATGCCGCCAACAGTCTCGACGCCCAAGCCGCATATGAAACCGTGTTCTCGCTGTGGGGCGCCATCATGGGTGGCGGCAATCTCATCGTGCATGCTGCGGGCTGGATGGAAGGTGGCCTGGTTGCCTCGTATGAGAAGTTCGCCCTCGACGCCGACCTGCTGCAGATGATTGCGCGATTTCTGCGGCCAGTCATTGTTGATGACGACACTATGGCCCTCGATGCCATGCTTGAAGTGGGGCCGGGTGGTCACTTCTTTGGCGCACAGCATACGCTGGCGCGCTATGCGACTGCCTTCTACCAACCACTGATTTCGGACTGGCGGAACAACGGCCAATGGACTGATGCCGGTTCGCCACAGGCACCCCAAAAGGCAAACGCACTGTGGAAGCAGGCTTTGGTCGAATATCAGGAGCCACTTCTGGATGCCGCGATTTCAGAGGAAGTTGACGCGTTTGTCAGCCGACGCGTGGCGGAGGGCGGGCAGATCACCGACTTTTAGGTTCCAATTCGCCGTGTCAGAAGCTGCGATACTTGGGCCTTCCCGTTTGACCAGCAAGAATGACTTAATTGCCGGCAGCCGGATCGCCCCCATGAAAATTCGCCACATTCGTGCAACGCAGCTTGAAGTGGAAGAGACATGTGCAGCATGCTGGCTCAGCCGAAGACCACACCAATGAACGACAAGTTGACGATGGCACCTAGCAAAGCTCGGGCCCTGATTTTTGCTGCGCTGACCGGGGCCGGAACCACACCAGAAAACGCGAGCTATTTCACTGAAGCCATCCTTGACACGGAACTCTCAGGTCTGGTTGGACACGGCTTTTACTGGCTGCAATATTACTGTGAGCATGTGAAGAGTGGTAAGGTCGATGGCCGCGCCAAGCCATCGGTCAAGAAGCTTTCGTCGGTTGCCTTCCGCATTGATGCCAGGCGGGGTTTTGCCCATCCGGCTATTGAAAGGGGCTTTGAAAGGCTCATTCCGGCTGCCCGAAAGAATGGTATCGCCGGCATGGCCGTTCACAATTCCTATAATGCTGCGACGCTGGGTTTCCATACCGGCTTTCTGGCAAGGCGAGGCCTCGTTGCCTTCGGATTCACCAATTCGACCCCGGCGATAGCGCCTGTCGGCGGAACGAAGCCTGTTCTTGGCACAAATCCTTTGTCCTTCGCTGTGCCGGGCACCAGGGGTAAGATCGCTTTTCTCATCGACCAATCCTCTTCGGCAGTGACCTGGACGGCGGTCAAGCGGGCCGCCGACGACAACCAGGACATCCCATTGGGTTGGGCGCTGGATAAGTTCGGGAAGCCCACCACCAACCCCCAAAAGGGCCTCGAAGGTTCCATGGCGCCGGCTGGCGGCTACAAGGGTTTTGGCCAGGGATTGATCGTCGAGGTAATGTGCGCCGCTCTCACTGGCTCAAACCGGGGTCCGCAGATGGGGTCCTTCATGGCCGATGACGGCAAGCCTATCGGCTGCGGCCAGTTTTTCATTGCGCTTGAACCCAAGGTCTTTTCTGGCGGAGTCTTCGATAGGCAGATCAGGGCTCTGATAAAGTCCATCGCATCGCAGGAAGGCGCCCGCATGCCCAATTCCCGCCGCGAGGCAAACCAGAAACGGTTGAGGCAGGAAGGACTGCCAATTGAACGTGCGCTATACGAAAGGTTGCAGAGCTTCGCGGCAGGAACGTCACATTAAGGCATGCGCGGCTATCGCCCGGAAACTGCGAAGCGCATGGGCGCGCCGTGATTTCAAAGCGAGTTAAGGCATTCGTCGTCCGGCGTTCGGCCGAGGGAGGGCAGCTAAGAGGTCTCTTGTACTCCGGCAATGGGAAGGTCCTGTCACGGGAGTTGGCTAAGTTATTCTAATCTGAATGAAGATTTTGCCGCCTTGAGACAAATCTCCGGGCGATCCAACATTTGCGCCTCACGCCAATTCGAGGACCGCAATG
>JAHFPK010000417.1 GCA_023266715.1 Hyphomicrobiales bacterium
TTGATCTTTGTTGTTCATTCCTGGCTCATTTGGCCGACAGTCGTCATCATGGCTACGGCAGCTTTCGCGGTATATGTCGTGGCCCTGGCAATCATGGGCGACACGTTCAAGGGCGCCGACCTTATTGCCGGTTCCGCCGCGTTTTCGGCAATGTGGGGCGTTGGAGGCCTTGTCGGGCCGCCAATCGCGGGAGCAGCAATCGATGCGTTCGGCGTCAATTCAATGCCCCTTCTGCTCGCCGCGTTTTATGTCCTGTTGCTGGTTGGCCTTGCCTTTAGCCGCGGGCGTCTCATCCGTGGATAAGCAGCGCCTAATCAATCTTTTCGCGGCCATATGCGCCATCACCGTCTTTGGTTTTGCGCTCGGTCTCATGTTTCCGCTTCTCGCCCTCATCATGGAGAAGCGCGGGATCAGCTCAGACATCATCGGCTACAACACTGCCATGGCGCCTTTAGGCATCATGCTCTCAGTATTTACCACACCGGCCCTGGTGCGCCGCTTCGGGGCCAAGGCCGCAACAATCGCTGCGGCCCTCGCCACCGGAACAATCATCCTGATCTACCCATACCTCAATGTTTTCTGGTGGTGGTTCGGACTTCGCATGCTGCAGGGCTTCTTTGTTTCAACCCTCTTTGCAATCAGCGAAGCATGGGTGGTCAGATTCGCCGAAGGCCCCTATCGCTCAAGAATTCTAGCGCTCTATACCAGCGTCCTTGCCGCAAGCTTCGGCGGCGGCCCTGCCCTCATCAGCTTGACAGGAATTGATACGGTTCTACCCTTTGTCATCGGCGCCTTTTTTCTGGCGATTGCCACCGTGCCCATTTTTTTCGTCAGGGATGAAAACATTGATGACAAGGATGAGGCTCCGCTTTCAGTTATCGGTTTCGTGCGCAAGGGTCCCATCATTCTAACAGCCGTACTAATGTTTGCCATTATTGACGCGGCCAATCTCAGTTTCCTTCCCGTTTACGGCGTGAAAAAGGGAATGGACCAGGCAACCGCTTCCCTGGCCCTCACCGCCTTCATCGTGGGCAATATCGTCCTGCAATTTCCTGTGGGTTGGCTCGCCGATCATTTCAGGAAGCGCTGGGTGATGGCGGGCTGTGGAATTGTCACCGCGTCTGCAAGCGCTTTGATCCCCCTATCATTCGGAAGCTGGGTTTTCTGGCCCCTGCTGACCGTTGCGGGGGCGGCCTCGGCAGGCATCTACACGGTCTCACTGGCCGAGCTGGGTGAACGCTTTTCGGGCCACGAACTCGTCACCGGAATGGCTTCAATTTCAACCACCTGGGGCACCGGAGCTTTGCTCGGCTCGCTCGTAGCCGGCTGGTCAATGCAAGGCTTTGGGCCCGACGGCCTGCCCTATTCCATGGCACTGATCTTTGCCCTATTCCTCGTCGTCATGTTGGCGCGCGAGTACCGAAAGAACCCATGACGACAAGTCACTTCACCACAATCCGGGATTACCTGCGTTTCGCCGTCAGCCGCTTCCGCGAAGCCAAGCTCGCTCACGGCCATGGCGCATCGAGCGCATTGGATGAAGCGGCCTTTCTCATACTCGAAACCCTTCACCTGCCCGTGGACGACATTAACCCGTGGCTCGATACAAAGCTCCTGCCCTCTGAACGGGAAAAGCTGGAGACCATCATTGAAGCCCGCATCACAACCCGAAAGCCCGCGGCTTATCTGACAAAACGAACTTACATCCACGGCGTTCCTTTCTACGTTGATGAACGTGTGATCGTGCCAAGATCCTACATCGGTGAACTTCTGTTCAGTGGACTGTTCGGCGGCGAGGGCCACAATCTAATTGAAAATCCCGAGACCGTGAATTCTGTGCTCGATCTCTGCACGGGGTCCGGCTGCCTTGCCATTCTGGCCGCTGGAATATTTCCCAATGCACGTATTGATGCCGTCGAGCTTTCCAGTGACGCGCTCGACGTCGCCCGCATCAATGTGAAAGATCATGATCTGGAATCCCGTGTTACACTTCATCAAGGTGATCTATTCGTGCCCCTCGGCAACAAGAAGTTCGATCTCATCATCACCAACCCGCCCTATGTGGCAGAAGCTGAAGTCGCAGTCTTCCCGAAGGAATATGCCCATGAGCCCGTCATGGCCCATGTCAGCGGCAAAGATGGCTTGGACATCACCCGCCGCATTCTGGCCGAGGCTCCAAAATACTTAAACAAGGGCGGCGGGCTGCTCTGTGAAATAGGAACAGGGCGGGAAGTCCTCGAGCGCGAACTTCCTAAATTAAATTTCTTCTGGCTCGATACGGAAGAAAGCACCGGCGAAGTATTCTGGCTTACTTTCTGAGCCCTGTAGCAACCATCAGATTGTCGTAAATGCGCCGGGTCATTTTGGCCATTT
>JAHFPK010000418.1 GCA_023266715.1 Hyphomicrobiales bacterium
CTTTTCGTCACCCACGCCGCCATCAGCCGCCATATCCGCGAACTGGAAGAATATCTCGGCACTCAACTGTTCCTGCGCACGGGCCGCGGCGTTGCCCTCACCGAGGCGGGCAAACGCTTTGGCGAGCAGTTGACGCCTCTCTTTGATGCCCTGTCGAATGCCTCCCGCGAGGCCGCAGCGGTTGGTGCCGCCCGCCCCCTCAATGTCTCCGTCGAACCCGCAATCGCCTCGCGCTGGCTGGTGCCTCGCCTTGGCCGCTTCAATGAATTGCATCCCGATATTGAACTCAACATCGATCCCACCAATCGCCTGGTGGATTTCCGCGCCGAAGAAGTCGATCCCGGCATTCGCTATGGCCGCGGCAATTGGGACGGCATCGAAATGACTAAACTGTCCTCCGACGTCGTGATCTTTCCCGTCTGTTCGCCGGCCCTCATTGCTGGAATCAAATACCTGAAGCCTGAAGACCTCAAAAACTACAATTTGCTCCACGAGCAACGCAAGCAATGGTGGGCCGACTGGCTCACCGCCAACGGCATCGAAGGAGTGACCGACTGGAAGGGCACCGTATTTCAAAATCACCTGGCAATTGAAGCCGCCGAATCCTCGCAAGGCTTTGCTCTCGGCGATCAAATCCTGTGCACCGATTCAATCGTTGAAGGCTGGCTCAAGCGCCCCTTTGCCCTTGATTTGAAAGACCACGGCAATTACTGGATTGTGCGCGCCAAGGGCTCCAGGGAAACAGCGCCGGCGCGCTCCTTCCGTGAGTGGCTGATGAGTGAAATGGCCGAAACCAACAAGAAATTTGCTGCATTAAAAGCAGCGGCAAAACCTGCAAAACAGTGAATAGCACCACATTGCCAATTCATTCCCTGCTCGAATCGTTTAGTGCTAAACTCTTTCTCTCAAAACAAGGAACTATGATGGCCCGAAAACTATACGACTGCATGAAATGCCCGGGCTATTGTTGCTCCTATCCCGTCATTGACGTGAAGGACCGGGATGCTGAGCGCATTGCCAAACATTTTGACATGCCACTCGCCAAGGCGGAGAAAAAATTTTTCAAGTCCGCCCATGGCTACAAGCGCATCATGCGCCGGAAGAAGGATGAGATTTACGGCAAGATCTGCCAGTTCTTTGACACCAAGGAGCGCCGCTGCACCATCTATGCGGCCCGCCCTTCAACCTGCCGGGTTTTTCCCGGCGACGGCCACTGCGGCTATTATGACTTCCTGAAATTTGAACGCGACGGACAGAAGGACCAAACCTACATCTCGACGACCAACCATTCCGGGAACTAAATTCCATCCATGACGTCAACCATCAATTACCTCATTCTGTCGGAACTCACGGAGGCCAAGCGCACCGCTCTACTCAAGCGCACCGAAAGCGATTTGGGACCCTTCCTCGAAAAGGTCAAACCCATCATCGAGGCCGTGCGGACGGAAGGAGATAAAGCCCTCTCGCGCTTTGCAACGCAATTTGACGGCGCAACCGTAAACGCAACCGCCATTGCAGCCACCCCGCAGGATTTTGATCGCGCCCATGGCGAGCTGCAGGCCGACGTCAGGGAAGCCATTGTCTTCGCAGCTTCAAACGTCCGCAAGTTCCATGAGTTGCAAAAACCTGAGGGATCCTGGAGCAAGGAACTAAGCCCTGGTCTTCACGCCGGTGATCGCACCACACCCATCCAATCGGTTGCCTGCTACATTCCGCGCGGCAAGGGCGCCTTCCCAAGTTCAGTGCTGATGACATGCATTCCAGCAAGCGTTGCCGGCGTCGAAAACATCTGCATCGTAACGCCGCCCGGTCCCGATGGCCGCGTTGATGCGGCTTCCCTGGTGGCTGCCCGCGCCGCCGGCGTGAGCAAGGTCTATAAGGCGGGCGGGGCACAGGCCATTGCCGCCGTGGCTTACGGCACGGAAACAATATCGCGCTATGCCAAAGTCGTGGGCCCCGGTTCGCCCTGGGTTGTGGCTGCTAAGCGCCTGCTGTCCGATCTCATCGATACCGGCACTCCCGCAGGGCCAAGCGAAGCCATCATCTTTGCCGACGAAACGACCGATGGCCGTCTCGCCGCCTTGGACCTGCTCATCGAAGCTGAGCACGGCAATGATTCATCCGCCTTCCTTGTCACCACCAGCAAGGAAGTGGCCGATGCGGCACTCGCCGCCATCCCTTCCTATTGGCACAGGATGAGTGCAAGCCGCGTGAATTTCACAAAGTCTGTCTTGAGCTCAAATCGCGGCGGCATTCTTATGGTGAAGGACGCAACTGAAGCCATGGTCTTTATCAATGACTACGCCCCCGAACATTTGCAAATCCTGTCAAAGGAACCGCGGAAATACTTGCCCCTGATCAAAAACGCCG
>JAHFPK010000113.1 GCA_023266715.1 Hyphomicrobiales bacterium
AATCGATGGCAATGAAGCCGCCGCTGGCCGCACCGGTCCCCGCTTCGCCGAGGCGTTCCGCCGTGCCGCTGCCGCCGGATTGAAGCGCACGGTACATGCGGGTGAGTCGAGCGGCCCCGAAGGCGTCCGTGATGCGCTTGAATATCTGGGCGCCGACCGTATCGATCACGGTGTTCGCGCAATTGAAGATGCTGAACTGGTGCACATACTTGCTGACCGGCAAATACCATTAGGCATCTGTCCAGTCTCCAATATCGCGCTTGGAGTTTATAAATCGATTGCCGATCATCCGATTGACGCCCTGCGCAGGGCCGGCGTTCCGGTTTCCATCAACACCGATGATCCCGCCCTCCTTAACACGACGCTGGAAGATTCTTATCAACAATGCGTCGCAGCTTTCGCCTGGGATAAGGAAACTATCCGGGCCCTCGCCGCAACCTCCATTGCCGCGAGCTACGCAAACCCTGCCATCAAGGCTCGGATCAAGACTGAGTTGACAGCCTGGTAACATTTAGAGAGACAACAATCATTGATTGCCTAGTTTTGCGGTTTGCTGGAAAAGGACTACGTGAACTTCGTTCTACCGTCAGTCTCTTCCTTACCTCCGCATCACCCTCTCAAAAAACTCCACCTCCCGCGCCCAGGTTATTTCTTCAAACATGGCTTCATGGCCAAAGCCCTGCACAATTTCCAATTCCTTCGGTTCATTGGCAGCGGCAAACAATTTCTTGCCGAATTCGACCGGGATCAGGATGTCCCGGTCGCCGTGAACAACCAGCAGCGGCGCCGTGACTTTCACTATGAAGTCGATGGACCTGAACTGGTCCCTCATCAGCAGATTCACAGGCAGCCACCAATAGATGCGTGCCGCCACGTCAGCGGCTGAGGTGTAGGGCGCGTTTAACGCGACGGCGCCTACTTGTTTCCTGGCGGCGATTTGCACCGCAACACCGCTGCCCAATGATTCTCCGAGAAGTGCGATGCTTTGAGGTGCAATGCCTTTGGTTATGAGCCAGTCATAGGCCGTCATCGCATCGGTGAGCAGTCCCTGCTCCGTTGGCGATCCCGTGCTGCCGCCATAGCCACGGTAGGAGACGTAGGCCACGCCGAAGCCCCGTGAATGGTAATAGTTGAAGCGCAAGGGCCTGTCGCCGATCTCGCCGGCGTTGCCATGGAAATAGAGGATGGTGGGCTTGCCTTCCGCTGCCGGGGCATACCAGACAATGATCTTCTCGCCATCGGGCGTTGTCAGCGTTTCAACTGCCGCGCCCACAACGCCAACACTCCCCGGCGTCAGGCCCTTGTTTTCTGCATGGTACTGCAGCTTGCGTTGAAACGCATACATGCCGAATACAGCCACAATATATGCCACGCCAAAAAACACGATAAAAAGTTTAATGAAGTTCATGCATCAACCAGTTTGGCTGGAGTGTGGGTATCTCTTGTCCAGCACCATACTGTCAATAACGGGCGGTTTGCGGTTTTGGTTGCGTGATGAACGTTAGGTGCGTGATAGATCACCTCGCCCGCCTGTTTCATTTCAAAACCGCTGGAACCCTGTTTCCATTTCGTTGGTCCAGTAAGCGGCCAATAGAGTTCGGGAGCGGGATGATAGTGGTCTTTATAATGACGATGCGGGCCCAGCATCAGAAGGCCCAGGATAAAATCATCGCCATTGAAAAACCCTTGGGGGCCAATGATTTCGCACCAGCCATAATTTTCCATGAACCCGGCCCCCAGAATTTCATCGGTATAGGATTTGGACTGCAGCCATTTCAGGTGGCCATCGAGGGAAGCAATTGCGGCGGCCAATTCGGACTCCAGCATCATGGTTTCGGCGATGCTTGGGGCGAAGTAGTGGGTGACGGGAAGGTTCTGCGAGCGTGGTTCGACGAAATCGCCCCGTGTCATGTCCTGTTCGGCCAAGCGCTGCAACACCTCTTCGACATGAACGCCGCCCCGCGCATGCAGCCCGCGGGCTATGGCACCCACCAACCAGCGCGCGTCATTATAAAGATCGTCACTCATGGCGGCACCATGACGGCCTGACCTTTGAAGGAGCGTTAACGCAAGCCGTAAACAAGCCGCGCCAGATCAACCAATTCCGCGTCGCTGGGGTAGCGCCGGTTTGACTTCCGCATGGGGGCATTGGCGGGGTTCGCCATGCGTTCAGCCAGAAGCTCTGGTTTGGAAAGGTCAAGCCCGTCTCCCTCCAATGAAATCTTCATGCCCGTTGCCCGCACGAGGCGTTCATAGGCCCTCACAGGGTCGGCCGTTCCCATGGCTTTTGCAACCCTCGCGAAGGCTTCCGGGTCGCCATGGGAAACCCATTCCATGGTTGCGAGCATGGCAAGGCCCGTCGCCCTGCCGTGGGGAATGGGGGCAAGATCGGCCATGGCGTGGGAGATGTTATGGGCGAGTGCTGTTCCGCAATTATCAATGGCAATGCCGCCATAGCAGGAACCCAAAAGCAAAGCGCCCCGCGCTTCCAAATCATTCGGATTCCTGATGGCCCGTTCCAGGTTTTCTGAAATCAAGGCGATGGCCTTCAAGGCGTAGAGATCATTGCCATCAGTGCGGTGTTTGTTGGTTGCGGCCTCGATGGCATGGACCAGGGCATCAAGTCCGGTTGCCGCGGTAATATGAGCCGGCACGCCCACCGTCAATTCGGGGTCGAGGATGGCCACGTTGGGTTTCAATTCTTCGCCCCAGGCCCAAACCTTCACTTTCTGAGCGCTGGCAAAGACGGAGACACGAGTGACTTCCGATCCGGTTCCTGCCGTGGTCGGTACCGCGATGACAGGCAGGATATCTTTCGGCAGGGGTGTTTCACAGAGTTGATAGCTTTGGGCCGGAAGCCCGGAGGCGGCACAGGCCGCCACCAACTTTGCCGTATCAAGGGTTGAACCGCCGCCCAGACCTACAACGGCTTTGGCTTTCATGGCTCGCGCATTTTCGGCGGCAGCGTCAATGTCGGCGGCCTTTGGTTCACCTTTCATGCCATCAAAGGCTTGCGCTTCCAGCCCGGCTTTTTTCAGGCTCTCAAGAGCACGCCTAGTAATTCCTAAGCTTGTGAGTGCGGGATCAGCCACCACAAGAACAGCGGCTACCTTCCCAGCATGCTGCTCAACCTTGCCGGCAAGATCAGCGATACGGCCTGCACCGAAGATGATTTCGGGAAGGCGGGAGAGCGTAAAAGATTGCATGAGATCATCCGTGCCGTGAGGTTTCCATCCACATATGTCCCCCGTCCAGGGCGGTCAAGTGTGAGGCTTTTTCACCTTATTCAGGAAATGCCCGGTCCGGTGATTTCTCTGAGCAGTTTACGGAAGATTGCCTCGGAATAGGCGGCGTAGTCGTTGGCTGGAATCACAAAATTGCCCTCGCCGCCCACGACCTGATTTTCAAAATAGATATTGAGGGTTGGCCATTCATTGAGAATGGTGAGCGCATTGATGGTGATGCCCTGGGCCACCAGCCGGTCGCGTACCGCATTCACCGGAACACCAACATTGTTGCGGCCATCCGATGATACATCAATCACATGGCGCGGGCTGCTTGGCGCCTTGGAGAGGAGTGCTGCCGAATAGAGCAGCGCACTTGAAATTGAGGTGCCGCCCTCGGCCAGTTTGCGCGGCATGCCGGCCAGGGTTTCGCCAAAAAGGTCGGCATCTTCCTCGCTTGCAAGAATGGTCCATGGCATCGCTATCACTTGATTGGATTCATCGGACCATTGCACCACGCTCACGGCGATGCGCTGCGCGTTTCCAAGCGTAATGGCGCGCTTGACGTCAGGTTGCCGGAAGGCTTCTCCAAGGCCTTTCATCTGCAGGGCAAATTCCCGGAAATCCACGCTGAACGAACAATCCACGGCAAGCACCAGGGCCAGGTCAACTTCATAGGTCTGGGCTTCAATCTGCGGCGACGGCGTCGTCAATGCCAGAAGTGAAATGGCCACTGCCGCAACGCGCGAATTCCATTTTCTGGCGCGTGGCATGGACAGTTCCTCCTTCTGCTAGTGATGCAATTCGATATAGTCCAAAGCGCGGCAATCCTTGACCGACCAGCCGACATTCACCGTTTTACCATGGGCAATGGCTTCATTACTGGCTTTATTGGGGACTTTCACAATGAAATTATTGTGACCGGCGACTTCAAGCCGCGCACGAATATGATCGCCGAGGTAAATAAGCTCGGCAATCTTGCCGCGCAACAAGACATCAACATTCTTCGCCAGCGGATTGATTTCCACGCGCTCTGGCCGGATCGAAAGCAAGGTGCGTTGGCCCTTGTTGCCCACGTTCACCGCAAGCGCCTTTACCACGTCGCTGGAATCGAGCTTCACAGTGGCAATGCTTTGGCTATCCACTTCCTCAACCACGCCCTTCAATTTGTTGTTCTCGCCAATGAACTGCGCCACGAAGGAATTCTGCGGGCGTTCATAGAGTTCATCGGGCGATGACAATTGTTGCACTACGCCATCATTGAACACGGCAATACGGTTTGACATGGTGAGTGCTTCCGCCTGGTCATGGGTCACGTAAACAATGGTGACGCCCAGGCGTTCATGAATATGCTTGATCTCATACTGCATCTGTTCGCGCAGTTGCTTGTCCAGCGCTCCGAGGGGTTCATCCATCAGCACGAGATCGGGTTCAAACACCAAGGCGCGGGCCACGGCGATGCGCTGCTGCTGGCCGCCGGACAGTTGCCCCGGCCTGCGGCTGGCCATCTGGGGAAGCTCGACGAGTTTCAAAATGTTTTTAACGCGATCTTCAATCTGAGCCTTGCCGATGCCCCGCACCTGCAAGGGGAAAGCCAGGTTTTCGGCCACCGTCATATGGGGAAAAAGCGCATAGTTCTGGAACACCATGCCAATGCCGCGCTTGTGCGGCGGCGTGTTGTTGATGGGCTTGCCCTTCACATAGATTTCGCCGTGGGTTGCAGGCTCAAAACCTGCCAGCATCATGAGGGTCGTCGTCTTGCCGGACCCGGAGGGACCGAGCATGGTGAGGAATTCGCCCTTGGCAATATCGAGGTTGAGATCCTTCACGACCAGGGTTTCACCATCATAACTCTTTTGAACCTTGGCAAAACTCACCATCGGTTCATTGCCTGCAACACCATCTGCCATCGTCTAATCGCCTCACCCCTGTCTTTTCGAGACATATTATGCAGTCAGGGCAAAAAGGGAAGCGATGATATTAGCGCCCCTTGCCGGACCTTTTTCCCTTGGCCTTCACGATCAAATGTTCCGGTCCATAGGGGAAACCAGTCAAATTCCGGTTTCCCTTCTCGGTGATGACCAGAATGTCATGTTCGCGGTAGCCGCCTGCCCCCTTTTGGCCCTCCGGGATCATGATCATCGGCTCCATGGACACCACCATGCCGGGTTCGAGCACCGTGTCGCAATCCTCGCGCAGCTCCAGTCCTGCCTCCCGGCCATAATAATGGCAGAGCACGCCAAAGGAATGGCCATAGCCAAAGGTGCGGTATTTCAGCAGGTCGTGCTGGGCGTAGATGTCATTGAGCGATTTGGCGATATCGGAACACTTGGCTCCGGGCACCAGCAGCTTTTTGCCCACGTCATGGACATGACAATTCATTTCCCACATTTTGAGATGCTCCTTGCTGGCACTTTCAGCAAACAGGGTGCGCTCGAGGGCGACGTAGTAACCCGCCACCATGGGGAAGCAATTAAGCGAGAGAATATCACCGCGTTTGATCTTGCGGCTGGTCACCGAATTATGGGCGCCATCGGTGTTGATGCCCGATTGAAACCACGTCCAGGTATCCATCAGTTCCGCGTGGGGCCAGACCTTGGCGATTTCGCGCACCATGGTGCTGGTGGAATGGAGTGCCACCTCATGTTCCGACACGCCAACGGCAATCGCCTCGACACAGGCCGCACCACCGATATCGGCAATGCGGGTCATCTTCGTGATATGTTTGATTTCTTCAGCAGACTTGATCATGCGCATTTTCATTGCGGGGGCGGCAACATCCACAAACTCCACACCCGGAAAGGCATCCTGCAGGCTTTTGCGGAAATCGACGGTCGCATGGTCGAACTCGATGCCGATGCGCTTGGCCCCCTTGATCAAGCCTTGAACTGCCGTGAAATAATTTTCCTTCGACCAGTCGGTGTAGGTCACGTTATTGCCGAAGGTGCGCCTGGCGGGCTGGCCGCCATCTATGGCAGCGCTTACGGTGGTTGCCGTTTTCTGGGTGATCACCAATCCGTATTTACGCCCGAAGGAGCAGTAGAGGAAGTCAGCGAGGTAGCAGATGTTGTGGTAGCTGGTGAACAGGCAGGCATCGACGTTGCTTTTGGCCATCCAGCCGCGGATCCTGTCCTGCCGCCCTTGCATTTCGCCAGTGGAAAATGTGGGCTTCGCCGGCTTTCCGTTGGCGCGGTAATCAACAAGGCTTGGGCGTTGGGCGGCAGTCATGGTTTTCCTCCAAAATCTGGCAGCCCTTTTGGGTGACAAGTGGCGCTTGAGTCAAAAGATGATCGCTCACATAATACATGAGAATTTTTCATGGAGCTCAAATGGCGCGTCTGCCTCCCCTGAATGCCCTGAAATGCTTTGAAGCGGCTGCCCGCGGCAACAGCTTTTCCAAGGCGGCCGACGAGTTGCATGTCACCCAATCGGCCGTCAGCCATCAAATCCGACAGCTTGAGGAATGGTTTGGCGTGGCGCTTTTTGACCGCCAGGGCCGTCAAACCTTGCCAACTCCGGAGGGCGTGGAGCTCGCAGCCTCCATGGCGGAGGCCTTTGGCATCATTGGGGCTGCCTGCCAGCGCATTGCCAAGAGTGACGGCAAAGCCGCCCTGACGATTGCCGCCATTCCCTCCATTGCAACAATCTGGCTCATACCACGCCTGCCCGTCTTCATGCGCCAGCACCCGGAAATCAATGTCCGCCTGATGCATGCGATCTATGACCATCCCGTTGATTTCGAGGATGTGGACTTGGCCATTTCCTATGGCGACTGGGATGATGCGCCGGCGCACGCCACCAAGTTTTTGGAGGGTGTTTCGGTGCCGGTGTGCAATCCGGCCTATCTCAATCAAATGGGCCCTTTCGAGAAACCCGCCGATCTCCTGAAATGCTGCCTGCTCCATGATCTCGACCGCAGGCCATGGTCGCGCTGGTTCAGGGCTGCCGGCGTGAAGCTCGATGATCCGCAGCCCGGACCATTGTTTGAAGGCTTCAACCTGCTGCACTCTGCCATGTTAGCTGGCCAGGGCGTGGGGCTCGCTCCCACCGCCATCCTTGCCGATGATCTGAAAAGCGGCAGGCTCATCCGGTTGTTTGCAACCGAAGTCCTTCACGAAAAGGCCTATTACATTTCCGAGCCCGCATCACCACGCCTCAGCCGCGCCTCCGAGGTTAAAATTTTCAAGGAATGGTTGCTTGAAGAGGTAATGACCGATTAGTGGATTTGTGTGTGGCCGGGCGATGATTGCACCATGAACGTCCAGTTTGGGCCGATTGTGTCGATGGCAGGCAGTTGGGGAAATCCGAATTGCGGCAAATTCATAGATAATTAACCGACGCTTAGAAGTTTTCTGTTTCAGATGCACTATTAACCGCCAGTTCCATCTCCTCCTTCAAACTGGACCAAGGTGGGAGTTGGCGCGCAGAACCGCCCCGTCTTGGCCCCGCGCCGAGGGTGTTTTGCCTGGACTTGTTGATCGGGAACGAAGCAAACCTATGGATGACAATCATCAAATTGATCCTGCCGAACAAGAAAGGCTTCGCCGCCTGGAGCAATATCAGATATCGCGGACGCCGCCGGAAGCGTCATTTGATGACATCGTAAGATTGGCGTCGGACCTGTTCAGCGCTCCAATCGCATATCTCTGCACGACTGAAGCAGAGTGCCACTGGTTCAAATCCCGTATCGGAATTGATTTAGAGGAAGTACCCCGTTCCATCAGCTTTTGCGATCATACCCTGAAGTGTGGAGGCCTCTTGGTTGTTCCAGATGCAACCTTGGACGAGAGGTTTTCTGGCAGCCCGATGGTGACGGGACCACATCATATCCGCTTTTATGCCGGTTTCACACTTAGAGATAGTGAAGGCTTTGCCTTGGGCACACTTGCAGTCGCCGACGTTGTGCCCCGCCAGATAACGGAGCAACAGGAAGATTCTCACAAAAGGCTGGCAAGCATCGCCCTCGACAGAATGGAGCTCAAAAAAGCCCAAAGTGCGCTGCGT
>JAHFPK010000419.1 GCA_023266715.1 Hyphomicrobiales bacterium
ATGAACGAGAGCAGGTCAAAGCCGTAATCATTGAGCTGCTCATCGCTGATTTTCAGAACCGACTTGCAGAACTCCTCGCCAAGCGTCCACTTGTTGAACACGAACTTGATGTCGAAAGCCGAAGCAAGGCCCGATTCAATCGTTGCAATCTGCTCGTCACCAAAACCCTTGGCGCGAAACTGGGCATGGTTGAGGGCAGGACTGTCCTGCAAGGTGCCAAGACCCACGGCATAGTTGATGATCTTCTCGATCTGTGTGGCATCATAACCCAAAGTGCGGAGCGCTGCAGGCACCGCCTGGTTGATGATCTTGAAATAACCGCCGCCCGCCAGCTTCTTGAATTTCACCAGCGCGAAATCCGGCTCGATGCCCGTGGTGTCGCAATCCATCACCAAACCGATGGTGCCCGTAGGGGCAACAACGGTGGCCTGCGCATTGCGGTAGCCATGGGCTTCACCGAGTTCAACCGCGAGATCCCAGGCCTTGCGGGCATGGGCAATGAGATCGCCATCGTGGCAATCCGTTTCATCGAGCGGAACCGGCGCGATGCGAACATCTTCGTAGCCCACGGCAGCACCGTAAGCGGCGCGGCGATGGTTGCGCATGACGCGCAGCATATGCTCGCGGTTCTTGGCAAAGCCGGGGAAGGGGCCAAGCTCTTTCGCCATTTCAGCCGACGTTGCGTAGGAAATGCCGGTCATGATGGCAGACAATGCACCGCAAATGGCGCGGCCCTCGTGGCTGTCATAGGCAATGCCATTGGTCATCAGCAATCCGCCGATATTGGCAAAGCCCAAGCCCAGTGTGCGGTAGTCATAGGAGAGCTTGGCAATTTCCTTTGACGGGAATTGCGCCATCAGCACGCTGATTTCCAGAACCATGGTCCACAGCCGCACCGCATGCTCATAGGATGAGACATCAAACTTCGCCGTTTCCGGATTGCGGAACTGCAAAAGGTTCAGCGAGGCAAGATTGCACGCCGTATCGTCAAGGAACATATATTCCGAGCATGGGTTGGAGGCACGGATTTCGCCTGAAGCCGGGCAGGTGTGCCAGTCATTGATCGTGGTGTGATATTGAATGCCGGGATCAGCGGACGCCCAGGCTGCATGGCCAATCTTGTCCCAGAGATCGCGCGCCTGCAATGTCTTGGACACCTTGTTGGTCATGCGGGCATTCAGATTCCATGTGCCATTGGTTTCAACGGCGCGCAGGAATTCATCGGAGACGCGCACCGAGTTGTTCGAGTTCTGGCCCGATACGGTGCGGTAGGCCTCGCCATCCCAATCCGTGTCATAGGCATCGAACTCAAGCTCGGTGTAGCCTTGCTTCGCAAACTGGATCACGCGCTTGATGTAGTTGTCGGGCACCATATTGCGCCGCGCATCCTTCACCGCGCGCTTGAGGGCCGGGTTCTTGTCAATCTCATAGCAATCATCGCCGGGCCCCTGGCAGTTCACGCAGGCCCTCATGATCGAAGCCAGAAGCTTCTTGACGATCTTGGAGCCGGTCACAAGTGCGGCAACCTTCTGCTCTTCCTTCACTTTCCAGTCGATGTATTCCTCTATATCGGGATGGTCCACATCGACCACCACCATCTTCGCTGCGCGTCGCGTCGTGCCGCCAGACTTGATGGCGCCCGCCGCGCGGTCGCCAATTTTCAGGAAGCTCATCAGGCCGGAAGACTTGCCGCCGCCCGACAGTTTTTCGCTTTCACCCCGAAGATAGGAGAAGTTGGAACCCGTGCCGGAGCCATATTTGAACAGGCGCGCCTCACGCACCCACAGGTCCATGATGCCGCCCTCATTGACGAGATCATCGGCCACCGACTGAATGAAGCAGGCATGGGGTTGCGGATGCTCATAGGAGGATTTGGATTTGGTGAGCTTGCCGGTTTCATAGTCCACATAGAAGTGGCCCTGGCCTGGACCGTCAATGCCATAGGCCCAATGGAGCCCCGTGTTGAACCACTGGGGTGAGTTCGGCGCACATTTTTGTGTCGCCAGCATGAAGCACAATTCGTCAAAAAAAGCCCGCGCGTCTTCTTCACCGTTGAAATAGCCGCCCTTCCAGCCCCAATAGGTCCAGGTGCCGGCCAGGCGGTTGAACACCTGCTTTGAACTCATCTCGCCAATAATGCGCTGCTTCTCCGGCAGGCTTTCCAGCGCTGCTTCATCGGCCACGGAACGCCACAGCCAAGAGGGAATGCTGGTCTCCTCAACACGCTTCAAGCGGGCCGGAACGCCAGCCTTACGAAAATACTTCTGCGCCAGAATATCGGCGGCCACCTGGCTCCACGAGGCGGGGACCTCGATGTTTTCCAAACGAAATACAATCGACCCGTCTGGGTTCTTGATTTC
>JAHFPK010000420.1 GCA_023266715.1 Hyphomicrobiales bacterium
GGCCTGAATGATTTGTCCCGTCGCGGCATCAATCGTTTCGCCGGGGAGGACATTGCGGAAAGTCTGGCCTCCGCCCACACCCTCGCCCCGCCAATTCAGATGCTCAATGGTAACTTGCATTTCAGCCAATCTGGGTTGGATAGGCGACGGCGATGGCGATGCCGGAGGTGAAGGATAGCTTCACAGGCCCGAGAGCGACATTCGACATGGTGAAGCTGGTGCCAAGTATCAGGGCCTTGTCTTTGAGTGGCCATTTCACACCCATGAGATTGAGCCCAGTGATGTCACTCCAGGGAATGATGCTGAGGCGGCTCTGTTGGCCAAAATCAAAATCATAGGTGCCGGCAACAAGTGGATAGGCCTCTTCGTCGCCATTGGAAATGAAACAGCGCTGGCCGGACTGGGCCAAATGCAGTGCCAGTCCCAGGTGAGCCGTCGCATGGTCGCTTTGGCCACCCAGGCCGCCTATGAGAATAATCTCGCTTGCCCCAAGCCGAAGCGCCTCCTTGACCGCAATTTCACCGTCAGTTGCGTCCTTGTCGGCGCGGTATGTCTGGCGGGGCACGTGAGCATAGACCAGCATGAGTTCTGAGCCTGCCGAGTCAAAATCACCCACCCAAAGCTCAGGTACAATGCCCAAGGCACGGGCGTGTCTTATGCCGCTATCGGCCGCAATGAAGCGGGCACCGGCGATTTGGCGGCGCAGGCGCGGGGTCACCGTGAGGTCGCCGCCGAGAAAAATGACAAAACGAGACATCCCTGCCGTGTAGCAAAAACAGCTTGAAAGCGCACGTCCATAAGTTTAGTGGTGTTTTTGCTCTCAACGGGGTGCCGCGCACGCGGCTGAGAGGAGCTTTCTGCTCCAACCCGCTGAACCTGATCCGGATCATGCCGGCGGAGGGATTGCGAGCGGAACCCGGAATCCTCCTCGTTCCCTGCCTCCATCCGAAATTGAATGGAGGTATTATGCTAAAATTTATCAGCACGCTTATCGCTTCCGTCATTTTCGCTTCCTTGGCCCAGGCCAAAGAGACATTGACGATCTACACCTATGAAAGCTTTATTTCCGAATGGGGTCCCGGCACCAAAATCAAGGACTCCTTCGAGAAAACCTGTGATTGCAGCGTAGAATGGGTGGGGCTGGGTGACGGTGTTGCCACCCTCAACCGCCTCAAGCTTGAAGGGGCCAATACCAAGGCGGACATCGTTCTGGGGCTTGATACCAGCCTGACGGCGGAGGCCATTGCGACCGGATTGTTCGGCAAGCATGGCGTTGACAAGACTCTGGCCAAGACGCCGGAAGCCTGGACCGATGATTATTTCATGCCCTATGACTACGCGCATTTTGCCGTGGTCTATGATACGGAGAAAATGGCCAATCCGCCAAAGAGCCTGGATGAACTGGTCAGCGGCGACCCCACCCAGAAGATCGTTCTGGAAGATCCGCGCTCTTCTACGCCGGGACTTGGATTCCTGCTCTGGATGAAGTCGGTCTATGGCGACAAGGCAGCGGACGCGTGGAAAAAACTGCAGCCCCGCATTCTGACGGTTACGCCGAGCTGGGATGAGGCCTATGGGCTTTTCACCAAGGGTGAGGCGCCGATGGTTTTTTCCTACACCACGTCTCCCGCCTACCACATGGTGGCAGAGAATTCGTCACGCTATCAGGCGGCCTCTTTCAGCGAAGGCCATTACCTTCAAATCGAAGTTGCTGGCTTGATAGAGGCCTCTCCAAAAAAGGCGCTTGCCCAGAAATTCCTGAACTTCATGATGACACCTGGGTTTCAGGATTTCATTCCAACCAATAATTGGATGCTTCCAGCAGGGACAATCGCAACGCCCTTGCCAGACGCGTTCGGAAAACTGGTCGTTCCTACCAAAACGCTGCTATTTTCACCGGAGGAGGTTTCCAAAAACCGCCGCGCGTGGATGGATGAGTGGTTGAACACCCTGAGCAAATGAAACCCGGAAATCTCAAGATTGCAATTGCACTCGGATTTATTCTGGGTGCAGTTGCCTTGGGTTTTCTGCCTTTGCTCTGGCTGGGCATCGGGCAAGGGGCATTCCAGTTTGATGCTTACTTGCCACACGTTGTGAGCTTCACCCTGGAGCAGGCATCTCTTTCAACGCTTCTGTCGGTCGTTATTGCTTTGCCGGTTGCGCGGGGGCTGGCGCGGCGGCAATTCATTGGCCGTAATGTCTTGCTCAAGATTTTCTCCGTGCCGCTTGCCCTTCCGGCGATTGTCGCCATTCTCGGCATCGTCGGCATCTTTGGAAACAGCGGGGTGCTTGGCGGGATTTTTCCCATCTATGGCCTGTCTGGAATTCTGCTTGCCCATGTGTTCTTCAACATGCCGCTT
>JAHFPK010000114.1 GCA_023266715.1 Hyphomicrobiales bacterium
TTCTTTACGTCCAGCCCCTCGTGGCGGCTGTAGGCGGCATTCTTCTCTTGGACGAAAAGCTCAGCCTCACACTCGTCTCTGGTGGCATGCTGATCATAGCGGGCGTAACCCTGGCCCAGTTTGGCCCACGGTTTCGGAAAAGCCCCATGCAGAAACGTGACTTGAACGACCACCAGTCTCAACTAAGGTCGGCCCCCTCATGAACCCAGTAGATAAATCTCTTCCCTGGTATTTCACTCCCGCGGTCGTGATCGTCGCGGGTTGCCTCGTGGCCATGGTGAACTTTGGCGTGCGCTCCAGCTTCGGCCTGTTCACCGCACCCATTTCGGAAGCCCACCAATGGCCCAGGGAAATCTTTTCGTTCGGCATAGCACTGCAAAATCTTCTCTGGGGAATTGCAACACCAGTGGCGGGTGCCCTGGCTGACCGCTATGGCTCGGCCCGCGTCCTCATGGTGGGAGCCGTGATCTATGCTCTTGGCACGCTAGGCATGGCCTTTGCCGAAGCACCCCTGATGTTCCACTTGAGCGCCGGCATAATGATCGGCATTGGCGTTGCGATGTCATCATTCGGCATTGTCATGGCAGCACTTGGCCGCATCGTGCCGCCGCACAAACGCTCCTGGGCGTTTGGCATTGCAACAGCCTCAGGCTCACTCGGCCAATTCGTCTTTGCGCCCTTGGGCGGTGCCCTGATTTCCGCCTATGGCTGGCAAACGGCCCTCATCATTCTTGCCGCCTCAACCCTTCTGATTCTGATTTTCTCACTGCCTCTCATGATACAAAACAGCAGTAGCAGCAAACTCACGACGGGTGAGGCCGACCTCACCATGCGCCAGGCCATCTCAGGGGCGTTCGGCCACGGCTCCTATCTCATGCTCGTATCGGGCTTCTTTGTCTGCGGCTTTCAGCTTGCATTCGTTACTGTGCACCTGCCGCCCTATCTGGCTGAACATGGCATCAGCAAAGAGTTCGCCGGGCTTGCCATGGGCGCAATCGGCCTGTTCAACGTAGTGGGTTCCTACACATCGGGAATACTTGGCGGCAAATTCCAGAAGCGTTTTCCCCTCAGCCTCATTTATATTCTGCGTTCCGTTGCCGTTACAGTCTTCATTCTTTCGCCAATCACACCGATCTCAACAATCATGTTCACTGCGGTCTTGGGGTTTCTCTGGTTATCAACCGTGCCCCTCACCATGGGACTGATAACCGTGATGTTCGGCACGCGCTACATGGCAACGCTTTATGGCTTCGTGTTCCTCAGCCACCAGATCGGCTCCTTCTTCGGCGTCTGGCTGGGAGGCAGGCTTTACGACCAGTTTGGCACCTATGATCCCGTCTGGTGGATGGGGGTGGCCCTTGGCGTCTTTGCTGCAATTGTGCACCTGCCCATCCGGGAAGCGAAGGCCCCAAGCTTCGCTATGGCCTGAGCCATGCGCTGGCCCGGTCATCGCCTCGCCATCGGCTTGTTTCTAAGTGTGATCGTTCTGTGGATCGCCGTCATGGCCATCCTTATGCGGCAGGCCTCCCTGCCGCCTGAAGCATCAGGCCCAATGCTTGCCGTCTTCGAACCCGGCACACCCCCCGAAGCTATTTTCGCCAAGCTCACGATTGCTGGAGCAAGACCTATTCGTGAAACCGCCTTCGGCTTCATCTGGGTGGTGGCAGGCGATGAACCGGGCCTGGCGGGACGCCTCGCTGGCCAGGGGGCCATCGGGGCTTATCGCGAGCTTCCCCTGAACCCCACCATCGCCGGCTGTTTTGCCCTTGCCGACGCCAAAATTGCGGCATACACGGGGCCATAATGAATGCTTACGACGCGTTAGCCCAGCTCAAAGCCAATGTAGCCGTGCCTTTCAGTCAGGCACACGCGATGCCGAAGTCTGTTTATACCTCGGAAGATTTCGCCGCCAGGGAAGTTGAACAGATTTTCAGCAAGGAGTGGTTTTGCGTAGGTCGGGCCAGCGGACTTTCCAAACCCGGCGATTATCTAACGCTTGAGTTAGCCAACCAGCCCATCATGGTCCTTCGTGATCGTGCGGGCAATCTGCGCGCCCAGTCCAATGTCTGCCTGCACCGCATGTCCATCCTTTTGAAAGACAGCGGCAACACTGGAACCATCGTCTGCCCCTATCATGGCTGGAGCTATAATCTCGATGGCTCGCTGCGCGCCGCACCCGCTATGACCCGCAATGAGGGCTTCTGCAAAGATAACTACCGCTTGCCGCAAATCCGCTGCGAGGAATGGCTGGGCTGGGTCATGGTAACGCTCAATCCTGATGCACCTTCGCCGTACAAAAAACTTGCCGATGTTAAGGACTTGATCGCCGACTATGGCATGGAAAATTATGTCGAGGATTTCCATGAGCAGTTCGTCTGGAACACGAACTGGAAAGTGCTGGCCGAGAATTTCATGGAGAGCTACCACCTCCCCGTCTGTCACGCGAAAACCATCGGCGGCCTGTCAAAGCTCGATGAAATGGTCTGCCCACCGGGCCTGGCCACCTTCAACTATCACACCATCCTGAAAGACGACACGCTGAAGATCGCGTTGGCGCACCCCTCCAATACGCGCATGCAGGGAGAACGCCGCCGGACAACTTTCCTGCTGGCCATCTATCCCAGCCTGCTCATAACGCTGACGCCGGGATATTTCTGGTATCTCTCGCTACATCCCAAAGGCGCTGGACAAGTCCGCGTTTTTTTTGGTGGCGGCATGTCGCCGGATTTTGCCAATGACCCGGATGCGCAGGCCTATTTCAAGCAGCTCAAAGGCCTCCTCGATGACGTCAATGTTGAGGACAAGGGTTGCACCGAAAGGGTTTATCGCGGCTTGTGTTCTGATATGGCCAAACCCGGCCACCTCTCCCATCTCGAGAGGCCCAATTTCGACTT
Organism: Hyphomicrobiales bacterium; assembly: GCA_023266715.1. Taxonomy (GTDB): domain Bacteria; phylum Pseudomonadota; class Alphaproteobacteria; order Rhizobiales; family Aestuariivirgaceae; genus Aestuariivirga. The sequence continues at coordinate 2,895 of JAHFPK010000114.1, forward strand.
CGCCACCTATATCGCCTCAATGCTCAAATAAAAAAGGCGGGACAAGGCCCGCCGTCTCAAACTCAACAAACGCCAAACAGTTAACGCGAATAATATTCCACCACGAAGTGGGGTTCCATCTGAACTGGATATGGAACGTCAGCAAGAGCCGGCACACGCACCAGCTTCGCCGTCATCGCCTTGTGGTCAACTTCAACGTAGTCCGGAACATCGCGCTCGGCTAGCTGCACAGCTTCGAGCACAACAGCGAGCTCCTTGGACTTTGCTGTGAGCTCAAGGGAGTCGCCAGCCTTGATGCGCATGGACGCGATGGTCACCCGGCGGCCATTCACCTTCACATGGCCGTGGCTCACAAACTGGCGTGCGGCAAACATGGTGGGAACGAACTTGGCGCGGTAGACGATTGCGTCCAGGCGGCGCTCCAACAGGCCGATTAGGTTCTCCGAAGTATCGCCCTTCATACGTGAGGCTTCCTCATAAACCTTCGAGAACTGGCGCTCGGAAATATTGGCGTAGTAGCCTTTCAGCTTCTGCTTGGCCTTCAGCTGAACGCCGAAGTCCGACATCTTGCCCTTGCGGCGCTGGCCATGCTGGCCGGGGCCATATTCACGCTTGTTGACTGGGCTCTTGGGGCGGCCCCAGATATTCTCGCCCATGCGGCGGTCAATTTTGTGTTTAGCGGACTGGCGCTTTGTCATTTACGGTTCTCCATAACCATTAAGTTGGAACCTACCCTCCTCTTCTGGTCTCCCAGCCGACAGAACCCACAAGGGTTCACGGGCAAGCAAAACGGGGCTTCTGGCCCCGTCAGTGCGGCGGGTCATAGACTAAGCGCCTGACCCTGTCAAACCGGCAAATCCACGAATTGGTGCCGCAGGAAGCCCATGGCGCCATAGGCGGTGAGTGATTCTGAGGCGCTGCCCCTAGCCGAGGTCAAAAGCACCGTATCCCGCTCCGGCACGCTGGGCTGCGGACCGGCCAGTTTCAGGTCGGCCAGGACATCACTCACCCGGCGGGCGATGGCCGGTGCCGGATCAAGATAGTTCACCTCCCAGGGCGCCACCAACTTCATTTCCTCGATCAATAACGGATAATGGGTGCAGCCCAGCACCACCACATCGGTTTGCTTGCCGTCCCGCTTGCGAAATACCGGGGCGATCTCATCCCGAAGCTCATCCAGATCGGGGGCATGGCCCTTGAGTTTCTGCTCGGCGATTTCGGCCAGACGCTTGGCCCCATGCAAAATCACCTTGCAATGAAAGGCGTAGGTGTGAATGAGCGTATGGGTGTATTCGCGGCTCACTGTGCCGGGCGTGGCCAGCACACCAATGATATTTGATTTCGTTTGTGCCGCCGCAGGCTTGATTGCGGGGACTGTACCCACAAAAGGAATTTTGAATTTTTCCCTGAGCGCCACCATGGCAAGGGTGGAAGCCGTGTTGCAGGCGATCACCACAATATCAGGCTTGGATTCCTCAATCAGCGCCCCCACCACATGAACGATGCGAGCAACAAGTGCCTCTTCCTTCCAAGCGCCATAAGGAAAGCCTGCATTGTCCGCTGAGTAAATCAAATGCGCATCCGGCAATTGGGCACGAACACACGAAGCAACCGTCAATCCTCCCATGCCGGAATCAAACAAGAGAATTCGCGGTGCTGTCATTCCTTTGGTTCCCTGCCCCGCAAGTGCGTGCGCGTGAGTGAGGAAACCATACCGCGTAGCGAGCGAATTTCCTGTTCGGTCAGTTCTGCCCGCACAAACATGTTGCGCAGATTCAACCGCATGGTTGGTCTCTTTTTTTCAGTTTTGAAAAACCCGGCGTCATCCAGCTCCCGCTCCAGATGATCAAAGAACCCGTAAAGCTCTTCCTTGGTCGCGGGCCGCGTATTCGGTGTCTGCAATCCAGGGCCACTTAAAGCCGCCAATTCCGGTGATTGTTGACCGAGAGTCTCCGCATGCTCCTTGAACCATTCATACCCCATCAGCAGAACCGCCTGGGCGATATTGATGGAAGCAAAGGCCGGGTTCACCGGTGCCGTCACAATGATATCGGCAAGCGATATTTCATCATTGCTAAGGCCCCAGCGTTCGCGGCCAAAAAGCAGCGCGATCTTTTCGCCGCGCGCCACGCGGGCCCGCATGTCGTGGCCCGCCTGCTCCGGTGTGATCACTTCCTTGATCATGTCCCGGGGCCTGGCCGTGGTCGCATAAACATAATTCATATCGATAAGTGCCGCGGGCAAGTCATCGAAGATCCTTGCACCTTCAACAATCCAATGGGCGCCCGAGGATGCCGTTAGCGCCTTCTCATTTGGCCAGCCGTCGCGTGGTGCCACAAGTCTGAGTTCATGCAGCCCAAAATTCGCCATGGCCCGCGCCGCGGTTCCGATGTTCTCGCCAAGCTGCGGATGCGCCAGCACCACGAGGGGTGCCGGGCTCAGGATTTGATTCTGCGTTTTGTCCGTGCCTGCCATTACCCCCGAATTAGCTGACAGCGTCGGGTTTCGAAAGCGCATTCATGGGTTCGGAAAAATTTCGCTGCCGCCCGCCTTTACGGGTTGCCTTATAATCATTCTAAACAATTGTATTTCATGCACTTTTGCAAAAAGTTTAGTTGACATCGCAAATGCAATATTTTATCCGACTGTTTTAGTCGGATTAAACTAAGGATATCCCAGGAGTTAATATGTTGTCACGTTTTGCCCCCGTTCTGCTGATTGCCTTTACGGTTGCTGCAACTTTGGCATCACCTTTGCGCGCCGAAGATATTGCCACCTATGAAACAACGCTCAAGGACGCCACATTTACGGTCGCGGAAATCAAGGTACCTGCGGGCAAGCCCTTCATCATCAAGATGACCAATGGCAATTCGGCCCCCGCCGAACTTGAGGCAAAGGAACTCAAGATCGAAAAAGTTGCCGCTGGAAATTCAACCATCATTGTGCGCGTGAAGGCGATGGAACCGGGCAAGTACTTGTTCGTGGATGAGTATCAGGAAGACGTCGCCAAGGGTTACGTAGTCGTCGAATAAGAGACCATAGCATGATTGGCGCACTCATTATTGTCTTCCGCGAAGTTATCGAAGCAGGCCTCATCGTCGGAATCGTTCTTGCCGCAACGCGAACTGTCTCGGGCAGCCGCTGGTTCGTTTCCATGGGTGTGCTTGCGGGCGTTCTAGGAAGCTGTCTTGTGGCGGCTTTCACAGGAACGATCGCCCAGGCATTCGATGGCTTTGGCCAGGAGATTTTCAACGCTGCAATTCTGGCTACCGCCGTTATCATGCTAACCTGGCACAATGTCTGGATGGCGCGGAATGGCCGCTCGCTTGTTAGTGAATTGAAACAAGCAGGGCGTGAAGTGCTCCAAGGCCGGAAAACACTGCTGGCTCTTGCCATTGTTGTTGGCGCAGCCGTTTTGCGTGAGGGTTCCGAGGTGGTCTTGTTCTTGTATGGCGTAGCCATCGGTGACGGTGGATCGGCGGCAGGCATAATTGCAGGCGGCTTTGTAGGATTGGGGCTGGGCAGCCTCTTTTCAGGACTTACATATTTCGGCCTGCTCCATATTCCCACGCGCCATCTGTTCGTTGTAACAAGCGGGCTCATTACGTTTCTCGCCGCTGGCATGGCCGCTCAATCGGTCGCTTTCCTCGAAAATACCGGACTCGTCGAGATATTGGGGAATACCGTCTGGGACACATCACCCCTGCTTTCCGAAAAAAGCATCGCTGGCCGCATCCTGCACACGCTCGTTGGCTATAGTGATCAACCCACCGGCCTCCAGCTTGTCGTTTACTTCACAACACTTGCAGCTATTTTCTGCGCAACCAGGTGGGCTGGCAGGCCTCGCGCTCTCGCCGCTTTAGAATCGCCTGCCGCAATCCCCGCCGTGCGAAACTAGCTTCTCCCATCGAGCTTCCTGGCGCCAAGCAATTCCGGGAACCAGCGTGACCATAGGAACGCCACCGCCATCGTACCAGCACCTCCGACTGCCACGGCTGCAACCGCCCCAATCCATGCCGCCACAACACCGGCACGAAACTCGCCTAATTCATTGGAGGCACCTATGAACACCCGGTTCACCGCCGTCACTCGCCCGCGCACATTGTCCGGCGTCCACAATTGCATCAGGGTTTCGCGTACATAGACGCTCACCATGTCGCAAGCTCCCATCAACGCCAGCGCGACGATCGAAAGCGGCACCGATTTGGAAAGTCCAAACACCACCGTGCAGAGGCCAAAGCCTGCAACAAACAGAAAGAGGATCACACCGGCCTTGTCTCTAATTGGAAATTTGGAAAGCCAAAGCGCCATGACTATTGCTCCCATTCCCGGCCCGGCTCGTAGCAGCCCGAGCCCCCAGGGGCCCACTTCCAAAATATTGCGTGCATAGATCGGCAACAAAGCCACGGCCCCACCAAGCAGCACCGCAAAGAGGTCAAGTGAAATAGCCCCAAGCACGATCTGTTCCGACCTTATGAATTTGAAGCCCGCCAGCAAGGTGGAAAAATTGGTTTCCTGCGCATGATTTTCCTGGGGCACACGACCGACCAGAACCACGCATGCGATTGCCAGAACCATCAGGCACACGGCAACGCCGTAAGCGAATTGACCTGAAATTCCATAGAGCAACCCGCCTGCGACGGGGCCGGTGATGGTGATGACTTGCCAGGTCATGGAATTGAGCGAGATCCCGTGCGCTAAGGCGTTCTTGGGCAAAAGATTTGGCGCCAGAGCATCGGCGGCGGGATTCATGAAGGCCCGTGCCGTGCCAAAACCAACCAGCACCACAAAGATTGGCCACACCTGCTTGAAAGCTGAAACTGTAAAAATCAACAAACCCACTGCACACAGGGCTTCAACAAACAGGCATAAAGCTATGATAAGGCGCCGATTAAACTTGTCGGCGATAAGTCCCGTAACCAGCACCAGAAACAACGCCGGCATAAATTGCGCCAATCCTACGAAACCAAGATCAAGCGGATTGCGGGTGAGATCATAGACCTGCCAACCCACGGCCACCGACATGATTTGCACGGCAAAGCCGGCAGAGCCGAGCGCCGCCAAATAGAATACATACGGTCTGTGCTGGAGGGCATTGGAGGACCTCAATGCCGGTGGATCGAGTGCCGTCATGGCAGAACGGGTGCCACACCGTGTTCAGCAAGTCAAAGCGGGAATTACCCTCGCTACTCGCCAGCGCCCAAAAACACGGCGCGGACAAAATCGCGGTAGAGCATCACCTGCTTCGGCAGCAGATCCTTGTCCTTCAGCACCCGTGACAAGATAATGCCGCCATCGACAAGGACAGCCATCA